>NZ_JBEYFC010000687.1:0-3985 GCF_040634175.1 Streptomyces sp. NPDC007162 | reverse complement strand
GTTTTCTCTGGACGCCACCCTCAGCAACACGGTGTACACCAGCAGTGGAGTCATCCACCTGGTGGCGGGCACGAAAATTCGGCTTCCTGCTCACCGTGGTCTTCCAGCAGAAGTACGCCCACCTGTCCCACGCGGACAAGACCATCTACATCGTCACCGTCATCCTCGGTGCCTCGGCCACGGGCGCCCTCATCGGCCCGGTGTCCCTGCACCGGCTGGTCTCCGGCCGGAGAGTGAAGCCGCAGGCCGTCCGCCTCGCGTCCCGGCTGACGTCGATCGGCCTCTTCCTGCTGCTGGCCACCATGACCGCCTCCCTGGTGCTCATCCTCCGGGTGGCCACCAGCGGCGGCTATGTGACCTGGGTGGTCCTCGCCGTGGTGATCTGGTACCTGCTGTGCTGGTACGCCGTGCCCCTGTGGGCGCGGCGCCGTCACAGCGTCCGCTGAGCCGCCTGAGGTGGCCGAGACGGCCGTACCCGCCACCACCGACCCCGGCGGTCATGGCGCTCCGCGGACCGTTACGCGGACGGCCACTCAGCCGGTGGCGAGGATCTCCGCGAGGACGTCGTCCATGCGTACCTCTTCCCGGCCGGGCGGCACCGCCATGTACGTGTCGCTCAGGAACGCGGCCAGGGCGGGCGCCCACACGAAGACCACCGCGTGGTGGCGCTCGCCGCCGGGCAGCGGATCGCCGAGGAACTCCATCCGCACTTCCCTCCAGCGCCCCTGCCGCTCGGGGCGCAACCGGATGTCCCCGACCCCGACCGGCTCTCTCAGGCCGTCGTTCAGCATCTCGCGGTCCAGCCGCCACCGGGCGAGCACCCGGCCGTCCAGGGCGAACACCGCGGTGACGGCGAACGGGTCACCGGCGTCGTAGGAGAGATGGGCGAGGACGGGACAACGGCCCGTCCCGTCCGTCCGAAGCTGTACCACCAGGGTCCTGTGCACGATGGGGTTCACGCGAGAGGCCTCCGAGAACGATCGGCTTGGTGCCCTCTAGTACCCCTCTCACAGGAAAAACGCTCAATCCGAGGCGGAATTCCCCTGCGCACCGCGCAGCGCCGCCAGGCAGGACCCGATGGCCTGCTGGAGTTCCTCCAGGCGCTGGAGCATGTCGTCCTCGTAGAAGTCCTGGGCGTCGTCGAAGGTCAGCTCCTCGAACGCCTTGGTCGCCTTCTGCAGGCTGCTGTAGAACCTGGTGCGCTGCTCCTGGACGCGCAGGTCGGGGTCGGCCTCGACCGCCTCGACGATCAGGTTCTTCATGGTGTCGTAGGCCTCGGTCGCCCACTCGCCGGTGTCCTCGTCCTCGTCCAGTTCGTCGAGGAGGGACAGGTGGCGCTCGGCCTCCCGGCGCAGCTCGGCCGGCGCGTCGAGGGTCTGCCCGGCCGGGGTCCTGATCCGGCCGGACTCGGCGATCTGCCGGACGTAGCCGATCCGGTCGGCGGAGCGGCTCTCGGTGGCGACCGCCTTCTTCAGGTCGTCGGTGCGGACCACGTCCCGGGCCAGCACGGTCCCGAGGTCCGGGTCCTCCTTGATGCGGTCCAGGAGTGCCGAGCGGGCGGCACGCGCGGTGGAGGGGTCGGCGAGGATCGCGGCGCGCAGCGCGGTGGGGTTCTCGGCCACCTCCAGGGCCTTGGTGGGGCGGATGCCCTCCGCCTCTGCGGCCGCGGCGATGGCGGTGCCGCGCTCCGAGGCGGCGCTGTTGCGGGAGACGTAGTAGTCCAGCCACACGTCGGAGTCGGGGAGCTCGACCTCCTGGCCCGGGGCGAGTGTCTCGAAGTGCGGCACCAAGCCGTCGTCGGCGGCCCGGTCCCAGGCCTTGTAGTAGCGCATGACGCGCTCCGGGGAGCAGCCGGCCAGCTCGGCGAACTCCTTCGCCGAGACCTTCGGCGTCCCCTCCGCGTCCTGCCCGCCCGGTCGCACACTGCGGGCCACCATCAGCCCGAACGTCCAGCCTCCGGTGCGCACGTAGGCACCGAACTCCCGCGCGTCCCGGGCCACGAGGTCGGAGAGGGGGGCCGGGGACGCGCCGGACGTCTCGGACGGGTCGATCGCTAGGGTCACGGAGGACGCTCCTGAAGGCTGCCGGACTGCATACGTACAGTCCGGCAGCCTACCGACCCGTCGGCCGGGGGCCGGCGATCGGCCGGGGTCAGCCGAACGCGTCGCGCAGGGCGGGCAGCAGCGTCGTGCGGGACCAGTCCAGGTACTCCGGCTGCGACTCACCGCCGATCTGCACCAGGGCGATCTCCCCGAACCCGGCCTCCGCGTACGGCCGTACGGCCTCGACGAAGTCGTCCGGGTCGGCCCCGCACGGGATGGAGGCGGCCACGTCGTCCTGCGTGACGAACTGGGTCGCGGACTCGAAGGAGTCGGGGTGCGGCAGTTCGGAGTTGACCTTCCAGCCGCTGCCGAACCAACGGAACTGGGAATGGGCCCGCTTCACCGCGGTGTCGCGGTCGGGGTCCCAGCACACCGGCAGCTGGCCGACGCGCGGCTTGCCCGCTCCGCCGTGCCGGTCGAAGGCGTCCAGGAGCGAGGCCTTCGGTTCGGTCGCGATGGCCAGGTCGGCCAGTTTCCCGGCGAGCGTGCAGGACTGCTCGCCGGAGACCGCGATGCCGATCGGCGGCGGTTCGTCCGGGAGGTCCCACAGGCGGGCGGACTCCACGTCGTAGTGGGTGCCGTGGTGGTTGACGTGGCCGCCCGCGAACAGCGCCCTGATGATCTCCACGGCCTCTTCCAGCATCTCGTGCCGTACGTCCACCGACGGCCAGCCGCCGCCCACGACGTGCTCGTTGAGGTTCTCGCCCGCGCCGAGCCCGAGCCGGAACCGGCCCTCGGACAGCAGCTGTACGGTGGCCGCCTTCTGGGCCACGATCGCGGGATGATAGCGGATCGTGGGGCAGGTGACGTAGGTCATCAGCGGGATCCGCGAGGTGGCCTGGGCGGCGGCGCCGAGGACGCTCCACACATAGGGGGCGTGCCCCTGGGAGCGCAGCCACGGAAAGTAGTGGTCCGACGCCACCGAGAAGTCGAAGCCCGCCTCCTCGGCCCGCACCAGGTGATCCACGAGATCACGCGGACCGGCCTGTTCCGTCATCATCGTGTATCCGATGTGCACCATACGGTGCGAGTCCCCAGGAGGCCCCGGGGAAAACGGCCCGTCCCGGCAGACGGAGGCTAGACGCGGAACGTGGCCAGGAACGTCTTCCTCGCCAGTTCGTCCGCGGCGTCGTCCCAGGCCGTGGCGGGTGCGGTGATGCGCAGGGAGAAGCTGCGGCCGCCGCCGAGCAGGAAGCCGCGCCCGAAGGTGCGCACCCGGTCGGCGCCGGTGCCTGACAGCCACTCCATGTCCGCCCCCTTGCGGCCCTGGTAGGTGGTCGCCGTGATCTGGCCGATCCGCCGGTACCCGGCCTCCTTCTCCAGCTGGGGTTCGACGTCGTCCCGCCACACGGCGACCGGGTCGGGACCCGCCTGGGTGCTGTAGGTCACCGCCAGGGTGCGCGGATCGTCGCCTCCCGGGCCGAAGGTGACCCGGTAGGCGAGGTCCTTCACCCGCGCGGTGTCCAGGCGCTTCCAGCCCGTGGGGAGCGCCACCGAGAAGCCCTCCGGGGCGGTGTAACGGCGGAAGCCCGCCGGGAGCGCGCCGACCGTGGCCGAGGCGGCGGGTGACGCGCTGGGGCTGGGCGGCGCCGATGCCTTGGTGGCGGAGGGTGCGGGGGAGGGGGAGGTGCTCGGACTCTTGCCGTCCGTGCGGTTGCCCGGGCCGGAGGCCGTGGCCGAGGCGCTGGGTGCCGAGCCCGCCGAGGAGGTGCCCGGCAGGCCCTGGGTCGCGGCCAGCACCGCCACCGACACGGTCACCACGGCCAGCGCGGTCCCGCCGATCATGGTGGCCCTGCTCCACCCGGAGGCCCGGGCGGCCACGTAGGCGCCGCGCAGCCGCGGAACCGGGGCTTTGGCATCCGCCCCCGCCTCTTCCGGCCGCC
>NZ_JBEYFC010000686.1:0-3994 GCF_040634175.1 Streptomyces sp. NPDC007162 | reverse complement strand
GTTCAAGCCGGGCCCACTGGCCATTCGTCAGATCCCCACGCCCCACAAGACCTGATCATCAACGAACAAGATCAACTTTCGCAACAGACCCTAGGCGCAACGCGCGGCCGCACTCGCGGAGCCGATGCCTGCGCCCGAGGAACTGCCGCACGGCGGTCTCCTCACGCGGCCGGTCCTCGAACTGCTCCAGGATCCAGCCGTCAGGACGGCGGTCGAGGAACACCTACCCGGCCTCACCCACACCGAACTCATCGCTTTCCCCTCGCAGTCGAGCCTGGTCGACCTGGCGCGGTGGGCGGTCATTCCCACCAGCACGCTGCGGTCCCTCGCGGACTGCCTTCAGGACGTGTAGCCACCTTCCCCATGGCTGCCTGAACCGACAGGAACCATCCCATGGCAACGGAACAGTCCGCGGCACCGCACGCCGCGCCCGACACCGCCTCCGCCTCCCGCGTCCCCCACCGCTGGCGCAACCTGCTGACCCTCACCGGCGTCATCTCCGTGGACAGCACCGAGGGCAACGCGACCGCCACCCTCTTCCCCTCCATATCCAGCGCTCTGGCCCTCAACAGTGGCCATCTGGGCACGCTCGCGGCGCTCGGCAAGGTCGCCTCCGTGCCGACCGGCCCGTTCTGGGTGTGGCTGGCGGGACGGATGGGCCGCCGCGCCACGCTGGTGCTCTCCACCGTCCTCGGCGGTCTTTTCGGAGTGCTCGCGGGGTTCGCGCAGAACTTCGGCACGCTGCTGCTGTTCAACACGCTCATGGCCGCTTGTCTGATCGGCGCCTCCCCGATCGCCAACGCCATCATCGCCGACTCCTTCACCGACGGGGAACGAGGAAAGGCGGTCGGCATCCTCTATGGCATCGCCAACACGTTCGGCCAGGTCATCGGCCCGGTCATCGCTCTCTTCACGGGCTTCACCGACGGCTGGCGCTACGGGATGTGGGCGATCGGCGCGGTCTGCATCCTCTCCGGGCTCCTCGTCGCGTTCGCCTTCAGGGACCCCGGGGTCGGCGCGGCCGAGGAACAGCTCGCGGACCTGGACGAGGCGGCCCGAGTGAAGAACAGCGTCACGGTGAAGTCCGTGCTCTCGCTCTTCCGCATCCCGACGTACTCGGTGATGATGCTCTCCCGGCTCCTCTCCGGGCACCTGCTCATCGTCATCTTCGGGATCCAGTTCCTGGTCTCCGAACGCGGGTTCAGCAACGCCGTCGCGGCCGTGGTGGGCATTCCCTTCGGCATCGGATACCTGGCCGGAACCGTCGGCGGCGGCTACCTCCTGGCCTTGGTCGACCAGCGTTGGCCGCAGCGGGGGCGCGTGGCCTACCTCCAGCTCGCCCAGGTCCTCTTCGCCGTCGTGGCCTTCTTCGGGACCCAGTTCCACTACTCCGGCGGGGTCGGGATCTACTGCGTCTTCTGGGCCCTCATGGGCTTCGGCCAGGGCGTGAACCCCTCGGCGAACCGGCCTCTGGTGACCGCGGTCGTCCTCCCCGAACTCCGTGGCCAGGCATTCGCCATCTGGCTGTCCGTCTTCGAGACCGTCGCCTGGGCCATCTTCGCCCTCGCCGCCGGCCAACTCGCCGAGAGCCTCGGCCTCCAGGCGGTCTTCCTCTGGGTCATGGTGGTCTGCATGCTCCTCAACGCCGCGGTGCTCGGCCTGCTTCACACCACCTACCCGCGGGACGCGCGGCGCGTCAGGTACGCACTCGAAGAGCGCCGCAGGCTCGCCGGCGGGGCCGCCTGATCCGCGGGCGCCCGTCTCCGAGAACGTGCACCGCACCTGCTTCCGGCGGCACCCGACTCCTGCCGGCGGCTCCCGGAGAAACCACGCCACTTCCCCTCATCGGACAGAGAAAGGCAACACCTTGCCCGCCAACCCCGCGACCCCCGATACGCGAGAACTCCTGGGTCGCCTGACCCTCGCCGAGAAGATCAAGCTGCTCACCGGGCGCGACTTCTGGTCGACCTGGCCCCTCGAAAAGATCGGACTGCGCAGCATCCTCATGTCCGACGGCCCCTCCGGGGTACGCGGACCGGTCTGGGACGAACGCGCACCCTCCCTGAACCTGCCCAGCGCGACATCTCTCTCGGCCTCCTGGGACGACACCGTCGCGTACCGCTACGGCGCGGTCATCGCCCAGGAGGCCCGCGCCAAGGGCGTCGACGTAGTGCTCGGCCCCACCATCAACCTGCACCGCTCCCCGCTGGGCGGGCGGCACTTCGAGGCGTTCAGCGAGGACCCGCTGCTGACCGGCCGCCTCGCCGCCGCCTACGTGCGGGGCATCCAGGACAACGGGGTCGCCGCGACCCCCAAGCACTACATCGCCAACGACTACGAGACCGACCGCTTCACGGCCTCGACGGAGGTCTCCGAGCGCACGCTGCGCGAGGTGTACCTCCTGCCGTTCGAGAAGGCCGTGACCGAGGCCCGGGCCTGGGCCGTCATGAGCGCCTACAACGCCGTCAACGGAGTCACCGCGACCGAGAACGACCTGTTGGAGACCCCGCTGAACTCGGAGTGGGGCTTCGACGGCGTGGTGATCAGCGACTGGACGGCCGTCCGCTCCACGAACGCCGCCAAGGCCGCCCAGGACCTGGAGATGCCCGGTCCCCGCGGAGCCTGGGGCGACGCCCTGCTCGCCGCCGTGGAAGCCGGCGCCGTCGACGAGGCGGACATCGACCGCAAGGTCCTGCGCATCCTCACCCTCGCCGCGCGCGTCGGAGCCCTGGAGGGCACCAGCGCCGTGGACCCGGCCGCGACGCCCGACTGCGGCTCCGGCGCCGGGTTCGCACGCGAGGCGGCGGCAGCGGGCATGGTACTGGTGCGCAACACCGGTGTGCTGCCGCTCGACCCCGGCGCGGTGACCCGGATCGCCGTCATCGGACACAACGCCGATCTCGCCCGCACTCAGGGCGGCGGCAGCGCCACCGTCGTGCCGGAGAAGGTCGTCAGCCCCCTCGACGGCATCATCGCCGCCTTCCCCGAAGCCGACGTCGAATACGCCCTCGGCGCCGTCGTCCAGGAAGGCATCGCCGAACTGCCCCTGGACGCCCTCACCGACCCCGCCACCGGCGAGCCGGGGGTACACGTACGCTTCCTGAGCGAAGAGCGCGAACTCTTCACCGAGAACCGCCGCGCCACCCGGCTCGTCTGGTTCGGCGGAAACGCCCCGGTCGACCGCTCCGACATCCTGGAAATCACCACCCGCTACACCTCCCCCCGCACCGAGACACTGCGCCTCGGTGTCGCCGCCCCGGGAGTCTCGCGCATCTGGGTCGACGGGGAACTCGTCCTGGACGCCGATGTCCCGCTCGCCGATGAACAACTCGGCGCCGCCTTCCTGCACCCGCCGACCACCTCCGCGGCCGTCCCGGTGACCGCGGGCCAGGCGGTGGAGATCCGCGTCGAGTACGAAATCCCCAAGGACACCGGCCTCAGCGGAGCCCTCGCGTACACGCTCGGTACGGAGGCGGACGACTCCGACCCCGACGGGCTGATCGAACAGGCGGCCGCCGCGGCGGCGCGAGCCGACGTGGCGGTGGTCGTCGTCGGCACGAACAGCGACGTCGAATCGGAGGGCTTCGACCGGACCTCGCTCGCCCTGCCCGGCCGCCAGGACGCCCTCGTATCCGCCGTCGCCCGCGCCAACCCCCGCACGGTGGTGGCCGTCAACTCCGGCTCGCCGGTCGAACTGCCCTGGCGCGACGACGCTGCCGCCGTCCTGCTGACCTGGTTCGGCGGCCAGGAGTACGGCAACGCCCTGGCCGACGTACTCACCGGAACCCGCGAGCCCGGAGGCCGGCTGCCCACCACATGGCCGGCGCGGCAGAGCGACGTACCCGTGCTCGACGTCACGCCCGTCAACGGCACAGTGCAGTACGACGAAGGTGTCCACGTGGGCTACCGGGCGTGGCTGCGCTCCGGCGCCACCCCCGCCTACCCGTTCGGGTACGGACTCGGCTACACCACCTGGGCCGTGAACCGGGCCACG
>NZ_JBEYFC010000685.1:0-4000 GCF_040634175.1 Streptomyces sp. NPDC007162 | reverse complement strand
ACCGTCTCCGCCGACTTCATCACCCAGGCATCCTCCCGGGCCGCCTGGCGCGACGACGACAACGATGCCGAAGGCGATGGCGACGCGGCCGGGTGCGGCGGGCGCTCGACGACCCGACCGCGCTCGAACTGTTCGTCTGCGACCGGCGTACCCCCGGTCGCAGGACCGGAGGACGCCGTGACGGTGACCGAGCGGGACGGCGGGATCTTCGTCGAACTGTCGGGGCCGGTAGCCGGGTCGGACGGTGCCCGACTGGCGGCGGCCCAGATCGTCTGCACGGCCGACGCGGCCCAGCGCATCGCCGCCCCGGACGCCGAGCCCCGACCGGTGGCCGTCACCGCCCGGGACGGCCGCCGGATCGGGAAGACCTCCGCACACTGTCCCGCCGTATGAGCGACGGACCGGCCGACGCCGAACCTGAACGCCGTCCTCCTCCGGAAGCGGTCAGGACGCGAACGGTATCCGGGCCGTCGGGGTCTCGGCCGTTCCGGCGGGATGCCGCCACACCCCGTCCGCGGCCAGCCGGGGCAGTACCCCCTCCCCGAACCGGTACGCCTCCTCGAGGTGCGGATACCCGGACTGCACGAACTCCTCGATCCCCAGCGCCGCGTACTCCTTGATCCGCGTGGCGACCTCGTCGTGCGAGCCGACCAGCGCGGTGCCTGCACCACCGCGTACGAGCCCGATGCCCACCCAGAGGTCGGGGGGGATCTCCAGTGCGTCCCGACGGCCCCCGTGCGGGGCCAGCACCCGGCCAGGAGCCGGTCGGCCTCGGCCCAGGCCTGCGCTGAGACGTCCCGGGTGATGACGTGCAGCCGGATCCCGAACCGCAGCGTGCGCCCCGTCCGTTCCGCGAGCCTCCGGATCCAGGCCCCCCGAAGCACACCTCGGGCACCGGATCGGGCACCCTGGCCAGCCTCGCGTCCTCGACCCGCAGGTGCTCGCCCGCCAGATCGGCCGTCCTGCCCTCCCACAGTCCCCGTACGATCTCCAGGAACTCTCCGGTGCGGCGGTACCGGTCGTCCTTGTCGAGGAAGTACCGCAGGCGGCGCGGGACCTGCACGGGACGTTCGTGCGCCGGGCGGCCGAGCTGGGCGGGACGGTGATCCCGCGGCACCGTCCCTGACGGCACGTGGACCGCCCCCGATCGTGTGGTGCGGGTATGTTCCGCCGCCTTCGTCGGCGGTGTTTCGCTACGGTTGGGGCATTCCTGAGCCCGGCAAGGAGACAGCATGCTCGCGGACTCGATCGTCTTCGGTGCCGGGGGGTTCATCGGCCGCTCCCTGGTGGCGGAACTCCTGCGCCGGGGCCACGGGGTGGCGGCCGCGGTGCGCGGGTCCGATGCGGGACTGACGGCGTGGCTCGACGAACAAGGGGTGGACCGCACGGCCCTGACGGTCGTCCGGACCGACATCACCACCCCCGGTCTCGGCCTCCCCGAAGAGGGACTGTCGGGGGTGCGGGACGTCTACAACACGGCCGCGCGGTTCGCGTTCGGCATGGAGGCCGCCGAGGCACGCGCGGTCAACGTGACGGGGGCCGTGCACGTGGTCGAGTGGGCGGCCGCCCTGCCGAAGCTGCGACGGCTGGTCCACATCAGCGGCTACCGCATGACCGCCGCGCCCAGCGGGCCGCCGGACTACCGCACCCACGGTGCCTACGAGGCGTCCAAGCAGGAGGGTGACACCGCGGTACGGGCACGCGCCCGCGAGCTGGGGGTGCCGCTGAGCCTCGCCAACCCCAGCACGGTGATCGGGCCCGGGCAGTACCTCGGCCTGGCCGCGGTGGTCGCCGATCTGTGGCAGGGGCGGCTGCCCGCGCTGCCCGGCGGCCCCGAGGTCTTCGTCCCGGTGGTGACCCTGGACCACTTCGTCCGCTTCCTGGCCGCACTTCCCGAGGACGAGGAGAGCGCCGGCCGCACCTACTACGTGCTGGACGACTCGACGCCCGAACTGCCGAAGCTGGTCGGCCTGCTCGCCGGGCACATGGGGGTGCGCCCGCCCCGCCGGTCGATCCCGGTGGGTGTGCTGCGCAGGCTGCCGCGTGCGATCACCCGGACGGACCCCGAGACCCTCTCGTTCCTGTCGGCCGACCGCTACGACACGGCCTCCGCCCACGCCCTGTCAGAAGCGCACGGACTGTCCATGGAACCGGTGGCGACGGCCCTGCGCCGGTGGGCCGACGACCTTGTCGCCACCCACTTCGGCCGCAGCGCGCCCTGCCGCCGTCCCTACGGCTTCGACGACGTGGGCGGCGGCCGGACCTGGGTGACGGGCGAACGCCGGCACCCCGGATACGTACTGCTGCACGGGCTGCCGCTGAGCGGCGACGCGTGGGCGCGGACCGTGGACCGGCTGGACGCCCCCTCGCTCGTTCCCGATCTGCCCGGCTTCGGCAGGTCGGGACCGGGCGGGCGGCCCGTCGAGGAGTGGCTCGCCGAGTTGCTGGGCCCGGTGGAGAGCCGGCCGGTGCTCGTGGCGCACTCGTTCGCGTGCGGCCCCGCGCTGCGGTACGCCGCGGCCCGGCCCGACCGGCTCGCGGGGCTCGTGCTGGTCTCACCGGCCTTCCTTCAGCCGCCGTCCGCCGCGGTGCTCCGGTCCCCGCTGGCCGTGCCGCTGCTGCGCGCGGCTCCCGCGTCCCGGCTGGGCCGTGCGCTCGGTCTGCCGCAGGACGCCGGGCTCGATGCCGTCGCGCTGGACCTGCGGCGTGCGGGGGCCGCGCGCCGGGCGGCCGCAGCCCTGCGCGCGGCCCACGGGGAACGCGCGGAACTGCGCCGGGTGCTGCGGGAGTCGCGGGTGCCCGTGGAGATCGTCGTGGGGTCGCAGGACCCCCTGGCCGAACCTGTGGACGCGCCGGTCACGCTGATCGAGGACGCCGGGCACTGCCCCCAGCTGAGCCATCCGGTGTCCGTCGCCCGCGTCCTGACGGCCTGCCGGGACCGGGTCGGCGTCCGCTAGTGGCCTGCTCCGGTCCGGCGCGGACGCTGACGCGTGAAGGCGAGGACCACGTTGTGGCCCACACCAGGTCCAGGTCGATCCCGTCCGAGACCTTCTCCGGGTTGCGGACCGCCGGGACGAGGCCGTGCACCAGCGTCAGGACGGTGAAGACCGCCTCGACCGCGCCGGAGGCGCCGAGCAGGTGACCGGTGGCGGACTTGCAGGCGGTGACCGCCGGATGGGCACCCACCGCCGTTGGGCATCAGCCGGGGCACGGTGTGCGGTGAGATGGCGCGGGGGCCCCGTTGCTCCAGCCGGTCCTCCTGTTCGAGGAGGGTGAGACCGCCGCCGATGCCCGTCCCCACGACCACGGCGAGCCGTTCGGCCTCGACCTCGGGGGCGCCGGCGTCCGCCCACGCCTCCCTGGCCGCCACCACCGCGGCCGCCTGACTGCGGTCCAGCAGCCCGGTGGGGTCCTCACACATGTTTCCGGCGATCGGGACGGGCAGTTGTGCCTCCCAGGGGGGTGGTCGCGCCGAGGCCGGTCACCAGGACCTCACTGGTCGCGCTCAGCATGACGGATTCCTTCCGCGCGGTGTTCCGGTCCCTTGCCGTGTGCGGCGGGTGCGGGGCTCGGCGTCCGCCCCGTTTCCCGGGCGAACCCGGGCGACACCAGCGCCATGATGGCGATCAGTAATTCCCCGGTGGTGAGAATTTCTTCGGTCCTTTCCATACCCTTCCCGGAACCCTCGAATGCAGACCGACTGCTGCGAACAATCTACGCGCAGGAAAGGCCTCGGCGCGTCACCCTTTTTCACGAGATCCGAACGGGCCCGACCGGCCACACAAAGGACCATTTGCAATATTAACAGCCCGTCAGCAGTCCTATTTTATGCAGATTACAGGGCGGCGACCTCCCATATCTACGTGTCGCAGCGATGCTTAGCCACGCCTCATAGTGAGGTAGTAATGCCACGGGGGAGCGAAATGCCCAGCAACTTCGCCCATTGTGCAATATTCCCCACTGCTGCCTCCCGTAGGAGTCTGGGCCGTGTCTCAGTCCC
>NZ_JBEYFC010000684.1:0-4005 GCF_040634175.1 Streptomyces sp. NPDC007162 | reverse complement strand
AGGTCGACGCGGCCCTGTCCAACTACTTCCGGCCCGGCAACCTCACCGCCCTGCGTGAACTCGCCCTCCTGTGGGTCGCCGACCGGGCCGACGAGTACCTCAAGCAGTACCGCAGCGAGCACCAGGTGTCGGCGATCTGGGGATCACGGGAGCGGATCGTCGTCGGACTCACCGGCGGTCCCGAGGGGCGCACGCTGATCCGGCGGGCCGCCCGGCTCGCCGAGAAGGGCGCCGGCGGCGAGGTGCTCGCCGTCTACATCTCCCGCAGCGACGGGCTGACCTCGGCCTCCCCGAAGGAACTCGCCGTCCAGCGCACCCTCGTCGAGGACCTCGGCGGCACCTTCCACCACGTCGTCGGCGAGGACATCCCCGCGGCCCTCCTCGACTTCGCGCGCGGGGTCAACGCCACCCAGATAGTCCTCGGCTCCTCACGCCGCAAGGCCTGGCAGTACGTCCTCGGACCCGGCGTCGGCGCCACGGTCGCCCGGGAGTCCGGCCCCGACCTGGACGTCCACATCGTCACCCACGGCGAGGCAGGCAAGGGCCGCGGGCTGCCGGTGGCCCGGGGCGCCCGGCTCGGGCGGGGCCGGATCATCGCGGGCTGGGTGGTCGGCCTGGCCGGCCCGGCCGTCATGGCGGTGCTGCTGAACACCGTCAACCTGGGCCTCGCCAACGACATGCTGCTGTTCCTGACCTTCACGGTCGCGGCGGCACTGCTCGGCGGGCTCTTCCCGGCGCTGGCCTCGGCGGCCTTCGGCTCGCTGCTGCTGAACTACTTCTACACCCCGCCCCTGCACCGGCTGACCGTCGCCGACCCGAAGAACATCGTCGCCATCGTGATCTTCTTCGGGGTCGCGCTGTCGGTCGCCTCGGTCGTGGACCTGGCCGCCCGGCGCACCCACCAGGCCGCCCGGCTGCGCGCCGAGTCCGAGATCCTCTCCTTCCTCGCCGGCAACGTGCTGCGCGGCGAGACCAGCCTGGAGGAGCTCCTCGAACGGGTCCGGGAGACCTTCGGCATGGAGTCCGCAGCCCTGCTGGAGCGGGCGAGCGACGTCGCGCCCTGGACCTGCGCCGGGCGGGCCGGCTTCGGACCCGCCCTGGAGCGGCCCGAGGAGGCCGACGTCGACATGCCCGTGGGCGACCACATGGCCCTCGCGCTGACCGGCCGGGTGCTGCCCGCCGAGGACCGCAGGGTGCTCGCCGCCTTCGCCGCCCAGGCAGCCGTCGTACTGGACCGCAGGCGCCTCCAGGAGGAGGCCGAACAGGCCCGCGCGCTCGCCGAGGGCAACCGGATCCGCACCGCGCTGCTGGCCGCCGTCAGCCACGACCTGCGCACGCCGCTGGCCGCGATCAAGGCGGCGGTCAGTTCGCTCCGCTCGGACGACGTGGCCTGGTCGGAGGAGGACCGGGCGGAGCTCCTCGAAGCCATCGAGGAGGGCGCCGACCGGCTCGACCACCTCGTCGGCAACCTGCTCGACATGTCCCGGCTGCAGACAGGCACGGTCACCGCGATCGTCCGTGAGATCGACCTGGACGAGGTGGTCCCGATGGCGCTGGTCGGCGTGCCCGAGGGCAGCGTGGACCTGGACGTGCCCGAGACCCTGCCGATGGTCGAGGCCGACGCCGGACTCCTGGAGCGGTCGGTCGCCAACCTGGTCGAGAACGCCGTCAAGTACAGCCCGTACGACCGGCCCGTGCTCGTCTCCGCCAGTCCCCTCGCGGACCGCGTGGAGGTGCGGGTCGTGGACCGCGGGCCCGGCGTGCCCGACGACGCCAAGGAGCGCATATTCGAGCCCTTCCAGCGTTACGGTGACGCTCCGCGCGGCGCCGGGGTCGGACTCGGGCTGGCGGTCGCCCGCGGCTTCGCCGAGGCGATGGGCGGCACCCTCAACGCCGAGGACACGCCGGGCGGCGGCCTCACCATGGTCCTGAGCCTGCGCGCGGCAGGATCGGTCACCGCGGCGGAGGCGGAGGCGGCGGCGAAGGCGGGGGAGAGGGAAAAGGCAGTGGCGGAACCGGAAAGGCAGGCCTCATGACCCGTGTGCTCGTGGTCGACGACGAGCCGCAGATCGTGCGTGCCCTCGTGATCAACCTCAAGGCGCGCAAGTACGAGGTCGAGGCGGCCCCCGACGGCCGTACCGCCCTCGAACTCGCCGCCTCCCGCCACCCCGACGTGGTCGTCCTCGACCTCGGCCTGCCGGACATGGACGGCGTCGAGGTGATCAAAGGGCTGCGCGGCTGGACCCGGGTGCCGATCCTGGTCCTGTCGGCCCGCCACTCCTCCGACGAGAAGGTCGAGGCGCTCGACGCGGGCGCCGACGACTACGTCACCAAGCCCTTCGGCATGGACGAGCTGCTGGCCCGCCTCAGGGCCGCCGTACGGCGTGCCGAGCCCGTCGCCGGGGGCGGCGAGGACGACGTCCTGGTGGAGACCGAGGGGTTCACCGTCGACCTGGCCGCGAAGAAGGTCAACCGGGCCGGCCGGGATGTCCGGCTCACGCCGACCGAGTGGCACCTGCTGGAGGTCCTGGTCCGCAACACCGGTCGGCTGGTCAGCCAGAAACAGCTGCTCCAGGAGGTGTGGGGACCGTCGTACGGGACGGAGACCAACTACCTGCGGGTGTACATGGCCCAGCTCCGCAGAAAACTGGAAACGGACCCCGCACACCCGAAGCACTTCATCACGGAGCCGGGGATGGGGTACCGGTTCGAGAAGTGAGCTGGGCTACGGCGGTGTCCGTGGGCCCCGGTAGGCTTTCAGACATGAGTGCTGTTCCTCGTTCCGAAAGGCCGGCCGGCCGGTTCCGGCGCATGCTCGACCGGCTCTCCTCTTCGCAGGAGGACCTGGAGTCGGAGGAGCTGCGCGAGGACGCAGACACGACCGGATGCACCCGGATCGGTGACTGTCAGGACCGGCAGATCGTCACCGTTACTGGTACCTTGCGCACGGTCACCCTACGACCGCGAGCCGGAGTCCCGGCTCTGGAGGCCGAGCTCTTCGACGGCTCCGCCGCACTGGACGTGGTGTGGCTCGGCAGGCGCTCCATCGTCGGCATAGAACCGGGGCGCAGGCTGATCGCATCGGGCCGGATCTCGCTGAGCCGGGGCCGCCGGGTGCTGTTCAATCCCAAGTACGAACTGAGACCCCTCGGTAGGGAGTAGCCGGTGACGTCGCTCGACAAGCCGACCGAAGACACGCAGGCTCAGGACGATGCGCGGGCGGTGACCGAGGCCGCGCTGTTCGAGGCCTTCGGCGGGGTGCGCGGCATGGTCGAGACGGTGCTGCCCGGCCTGCTGTTCGTCACGATCTTCACCATCAACAAGGACCTGCACTGGTCGGCGATCGCCGCCCTCGCGGTTTCCGTGGTGCTGGTCGTGGTGCGGCTCGCCATGAGGGACACCGTCAAGCACGCCTTCAGCGGTGTCTTCGGCGTCGCCTTCGGTGTCGTCTTCGCGATGATGACCGGCAACGCCAAGGACTTCTACCTCCCCGGCATGCTCTACACGCTGGGCCTGGCGCTGGCGTACATCGTCACGACCCTCTGCGGTGTCCCCCTGATCGGCCTGATCCTCGGCCCGGTCTTCAAGGAGAACCTCTCCTGGCGCACCCGTAACCCGGGCCGCAAGACGGCCTACGCCAAGGCCAGCTGGGCATGGGGCCTGATCCTGCTCGCCAAGTGCGCGATCCTGTTCCCGCTGTACTGGTGGGCCAATACCGCCCAACTGGGCTGGGTGCTGGTCGCGTTGAAGATCCCGCCGTTCCTGCTCGCCGTCTGGCTCACCTGGGTCTTCCTGGCGAAGGCACCGGCTCCGATCGACGTCTTCGCGGAGATGGAGGCGGAGGAGAAGGCCGAGGAGGAGCGCAGGGCCGCGCTGGCCGCGGAGCAGGGTGAGCCCTCCGGCGGACGCCACCGCAAGTAGACGGACACGCAGGAAGGGCGCCCTCCACAGTGGAAGGCGCCCGTCCAGCGGGTCAGGCCGCCTCGTCAGCCGGGCGAGATCGGA
>NZ_JBEYFC010000683.1:0-4007 GCF_040634175.1 Streptomyces sp. NPDC007162 | reverse complement strand
TCCCCCACCACGAGCGCCGTGCGGCCGCCCTCCAGCGGGATCACGTCGAACCAGTCGCCGCCCACCTCGACGGTCGCGCCCGCCGGCTGGTAGCGGGAGGCGACCTCCAGGCCGGTGGTGACCCGGGGATGGGTGGGCAGCAGGCTGCGCTGGAGGGTCAGCGCCGTGGTGCGGGCGTTCTGGTACCAGCGGGCGTTGTCGATCTGCACCGCCGCCCGCGCCGCCAGCTCCCGGGCCAGCAGCAGGTCGTCGTCGTCGAAGGGCGCCGGATTGCG
The DNA here is from genome assembly GCF_040634175.1 of Streptomyces sp. NPDC007162. NCBI lineage: Bacteria > Bacillati > Actinomycetota > Actinomycetes > Kitasatosporales > Streptomycetaceae > Streptomyces > Streptomyces sp. NPDC007162. The sequence continues at coordinate 3,732 of NZ_JBEYFC010000683.1, read as the reverse complement.
GGTCCGCCGCAGGTCGAGGGCGCCCAGCACCTCGCCCCGGGCGATCAGCGGCACCGCCAGGTACGAGTGCACCCCGGCCCGGCGCAGCAGGTCGGCCGCCTCGGCGGAGCGGGCGATCCTCGGCAGGTCCTCGTCCCCGACCCGCGGGACGAGGACGGCCTCGCCGGTCCGTACGCACTCGGTGATCAGCCGGTCCGGCGCGTACCGGGCGACCGTGCCCGGCGTCTCGGTGGCCCGCACCGCCTCCGTCTCCCGCTCCGCGCGCACGGCGAGCGAGCGGAGAACCGCGGGCTCGGTGGGACCGAGCGTGCTGCGCCGGCCCTCGACCACCATGTCCAGCAGATCCACGGCCGCCACGTCGGCGAGTTCCGGCACGGCGACGTCGGCCAGTTCACGGGCGGTGCGCTCCAGGTCCAGGGTGGTGCCGATACGCGCCGAGGCGTCCGCGATCACGGCCAGCCGCCGGCGCGCGTTCTCGGCCTCCACCCCGGCCCGGTACGGCTCGGTGATGTCCACGACCGACGTCGCCACGCCCAGCACGTTGCCCAGCGCGTCGTCCAGCCGGTAGATCGAGACCGACCAGATGTGCTCCTCGTCGGGGTCGGCCGGGGTGCGCCCCACCGAGGTTTCGTCGACGACCGGTTCACCGGTCCGCAGCACCCGCAGGTAGGCCGACTCCAGGTCGTCGGCGTCCAGGGAGGGCAGCACCTCGCGGATCGTCCGCCCCACGTGGTCCCCGGCCGGGACGCCGTTCATCCGCTCCATCGCCGGATTCACGGACACGAACCGCAGGTTCGTGTCGAGGACGGCCAGCCCGATCGGCGACTGCTTCACGATCCGTTCGGACAGCGCGACGTCCTGCTCCAGCCGGCGCACCGTCGACTGGTCCGCGGCCAGACCCAGCGCGAAGACGTCGCCGTGGTCGTCCATGAGACGCATGTTGCGGAACTCCACCACATGGGTGGTGCCGTCCTTGTGCCGGATGGGGAAGCCGCCGGCCCAGCTCTGTCCCGTGCGCATCACTTCGGAGAACAGCTTGCCGACCAGTTCGATGTGACGCTCGTGCACCATCAGGCGGGCCGCGTACTGCCCGAGCGCCTCGGCGGCCGGATAGCCGAACAACTCCTCCGCCTGCGGGCTCCACAGCACGATGCGGCCCGTGGCGTCCAGCACCACGGAGGCCACGCCCAGGACGTCCAGGAGCCCGCCCGGCCGCACGGGTCCGCGCGCGGGCTCCGCACCCTCGGCAGCCGAGGCTCCGGCTGGACTCATCGCACGCACCGCCTTCGCACCTTCGCACGGCACGTCGTCCCCCGTGCCGACTCCCCTTGTTTCCTCGCGCTCACACCCGACTCTCCGACGTCACCGGCGACCCTTCCACCATCTCCCGACAATCCGTCGCCGTCACGGCGAAGTGACCACCGGGGCGACAGGGGCGCGCGTTCACCTTTCCGTTCCGTCATCGGGCTGTACATGTTCGTCAGGTACACGCCAGACTGGCCGGCGCACGGAACCCGCCCCCCCCCAGCCACCGAGGAGTAGGCCGTCATGCCCGCCTCCACCCGGCAACGTTGTCGTGCAGGGCTGACCGCCCTGGTCGCCCTCGCCACCACCGTGGTCCTCGCCACCGCCTCCCCGGCCTCCGCGGCCGACACCTGGACCGAGACCGGCTCCGACCGCGCCGATCCGCTCACCGAGAGCCAGGGCCTGACCTCGGTCGAAGTCCCCGCCGGCAGCGCCAACCGGTACACCGGCATCGGCACCATCCCCGTCAGCGTCTCCAGCCGCGGCTGGAACCACGTCGGCGACCCCGACGAGTCGTACGACGGCTATTACGTCGAGCCGTACCAGGCGGACTCCGGCACCGCCAAGATGTACCGCGTGCAGGCGCCGAACGGCACCTGGTCGGAGTACGTCCACACGCTCGTGTCCGGTGAGGCCCTCAACAACTCGTGGGACGCCGTCTCACCCGACAGCCAGTACATGCTCTCCGGCGAGTACGGCACCATGACCCGCTTCCTGGTCTTCCCGACGCCGGGCGCCAACAGCGGCACCTCGCCGTCCGCGAACCTCCCGCTGGCGTCCGTCGTCAACCTGGACCACGCCGTACGCGACGTCCAGGGCTGCGACTTCTCCGGCGCCACCACGCTGCTGTGCTCCTCGGACGACCCGGACGGCAGCCTCTTCGGCTACACCAAACCGCTCCTGCAGGTCGACCTCTCTGCGGCACCCGGCACCTCTGCCGTCACCGGCCATGTCACCGCGCTGCGCCAGCTCCCGCTGCGCAGCTCCTGCTCGGGGACCTTCGAGGCCGAGGGCATCGACTACGACCGGCGCTCCGGCACCCTGCGCGTCATCGTGATGTCGCCCGGATTCTGCGTCCTCACGGACAGCAAGACGTACAGGTTCACGCGGGGCTGAGCCGTCCGCGGTACGCCGGCGGGTGGTGCAGCTCCCGTGAATCGGTGCTTTTCTGTTGGCATGGCGCGGTGGGCGGGGGAACCCGTGACACTGCGCCATTGCCATGAGAGGAGCGTTCACGATGGGACCTGAGCGACTGCACGAGGAAGCCGTCTCCCTCGAGATCAGCGGATGCAGCAAGGAGGACGCCCGGATCGTCTTCGACGCGCTGTGCCAGTGCTTCGAGTCCGACCGGGACGCCGAGGACGTGCCGCAGCAGCTGCACGAGAGCCGTCCGATGGTGTGGCTCGGCACGTTCGAGGTCACCGACGCCCACGGGTGCACCCCGCCGCCCCGGCTCTCCGCCTCGGTCGAGGCGGACGCGCAGGGCGGCTACTGGGCGATCGACCGGCTCCGTACGACCCTCGACTCCCTGTTCGCGGTGCGCGACCTGTCCTCCGCCTCGGGCGACCAGGAGCGGGAGCTGCACGTCCTGCTCGAAAGCAGGTGAGCGGTGATCTGAGACACGTCACCCCGGAGCCTTTGTGCAACTAGTTGCATAAACAGTGTGCGGTCCTCTAGAACTGCGGTGACGACACCGTGCACGGAGGGCCCGATGAGCCGCTACCCCCATCTGCTGGAACCCCTCGACCTGGGATTCACCACCCTGCCCAACCGCGTGCTCATGGGCTCCATGCACGTGGGCCTGGAGGAGGCCGAGCGCGGCTTCGAGCGGATGGCGGCGTTCTACGCGGCCCGGGCCCGCGGGGGAGTGGGCCTGATCGTCACCGGGGGAATCGCCCCCAACGACGAGGGCCGCCCCGGCGAGGGCGGCGCCAGGCTCACCACCGAGGCGGAAGCCGAGCAGCACCGCACCGTCACCGAGGCCGTGCACCGCGAGGGCGGCCGGATCGCGATGCAGATCCTGCACTTCGGCCGCTACGCCTACCACCGGGACCTGGTCGCCCCCAGCCCGCTGCAGGCGCCGATCAGTCCGTTCCCGCCCCGCGAGCTGACCGACGAGGACGTCGAGCGGACCATCGACGACTACGCCCGTGCCGCCCGCCTCGCCCGGCGGGCCGGCTACGACGGCGTCGAGATCATGGGCTCCGAGGGCTACCTCATCAACGAGTTCATCGCCGCCGGGACCAACCGGCGCACCGACCGCTGGGGCGGCTCGTACGAGAACCGGATGCGGTTCCCCGTCGAGATCGTCCGCCGGGTGCGTGAAGCAGTCGGCGACGCGCGGGGCGGTGGAGTGGTCGTGGCCGTGCGCGCCTCCATGGCCGTGATCGTGGTCGTGATCGTTCCGGTCCAGGGCCGCGCCCGCCA
>NZ_JBEYFC010000682.1:0-4008 GCF_040634175.1 Streptomyces sp. NPDC007162 | reverse complement strand
GACGAGGAGTTCGTACGCGAGTACACATCCGGGTTCGAGGAGTTCGCGAAGGCCGCCCGAGCCGCCGACTGGGACGAGACGCTGGCGGCAGCCGAGCGCCGTTATCTGCGCCTGCGCCCGGACGCATCGGACGGGACGGTCACCGGAAGCACCAAAGAGGAGCGGGTGCGGGCGACGCGCGACCAACGCGCCGCCGATCGTGCTGTCGTCACCTGGGCCCGTCGGCACGCCACCGATCTGCGCCGCCTCGCCGGGCAGATCACCGCCATGGACGATCTCGGCAGCAGCGCCGCCCCGGCCGTCGAGCACCTGCTGGACGCTCTGGGCGAGGACGACCCCGCCGGACTCCTTGAACCGCTCGGGCGGATCCGCCCTCACCTCGAGTCCGATCACCCGGGCATCGCCGATCGGATCGGGCGGATCGGTGCTCGCGCCGAGCAGCTGCGCGCGGACAGCGGCCGCCGTCGCCACAGTGGCCGCAGCCGGGAGAGCTGAGCCACGGCAGGACCGGATCGCACCACCCCCCTTTGTCCCCTCGTCGGATTCCCCTAAGGAGAAACCCTCAGTGAGCAGCGGCACCGAGACGCTCGAATTCCAGGCGGAGACCCGCCAGTTGCTACAGCTGGTGATCCATTCGATCTACTCGAACAAGGACATCTTCCTGCGTGAACTGATTTCGAACGCCTCTGACGCGCTCGACAAGCTCCGCCTGGAATCGCTCACGGACTCCACGCTCGACGTCGACACGTCCGACCTGCACATCACCCTGGAGGCCGACCAGGAGCAGCGCACGCTGACCGTGCGGGACAACGGCATCGGCATGACCCGCGGCGAGGTCGTGGAGCTGATCGGCACGGTCGCCAAGTCCGGTACCGCCGGGCTGCTGGAGAAGATCAAGGAGTCCAAGGACGCGGCCGCGGCGCAGAGCCTGATCGGCCAGTTCGGCGTCGGCTTCTACTCCGCCTTCATGGTGGCCGACCGGGTCACCCTGCGCACCCGCCGCGCCGGCACCGACGAAGGCACCCTGTGGGAGTCACAGGGAGAGGGCACCTACACGGTACGGGCGGTCGACGGCCTGCCCGTCGGCACCTCGGTCACTCTGCATCTGCGGCCGGCCGACAGTGAGGACGGCCTCGCCGACTACCTGGCGGCGTGGAAGATCCGCCAGATCGTCAAGCAGTACTCCGACTTCATCCGCTGGCCCATCCGCATGGAGAGGGAGCAGCCTGCCGGGGAGGGCGAGGACCCGGCCGGTGAGCCGGAGACGCTGAACTCGATGAAGGCGCTGTGGGCGCGGCCCCGCACCGAGGTGTCGGAGGCCGAGTACAGCGAGTTCTACCAGCAGATCAGCCACGACTGGCAGGCGCCCGCCGAAACCATCCACATGCGCGCCGAGGGCACGTTCGAGTACGAGGCTCTGCTGTTCCTCCCCGCCCGGGCGCCGCTCGACCTGTACTCCCCCGGCGCCAAACCAGGCGTGCAGCTCTACGTGAAGCGCGTGTTCATCATGGACGACTGCGACGCGCTGATGCCGAACTACCTGCGCTTCGTCAAGGGGGTCGTCGACGCCCACGACCTGTCGCTGAACATCTCCCGCGAGATCCTGCAGCACGACCGCCAGATCCAGGGCGTACGCCGACACCTGGTCAAGAAGGTGCTGCGTGCCGTCAAGGACATGCAGACCGGCAACTCCGAGGGCTACGAGGCATTCTGGGGCCAGTTCGGCAGGGTCCTGAAGGAAGGGCTGGTCGAGGACCGCGACAACACCGACGCCCTGCTGGAACTGGTCTCGGCGGCTTCCACCAACGACCCGGAGAAGACCACCACCCTGCGTGAGTACGTCGCCCGGATGAAGGACGGCCAGGAGGCGATCTACTACCTGACGGGCGAGACCCGCGCCCTGGTGGAGAACTCCCCCCACATGGAGGCCTTCACCGCCAAGGGCTACGAAGTCCTCATCCTCACCGACCCGGTGGACGAGATCTGGGCCGCGCAGGTTCCCGCCTTCGACGGTCACCGGTTCCAGTCCATCGCCAAGGGCCAGGTCGACCTCGACCCGACGGACGACAGCGATGCGCAGGCCCAGGCCGACAAGGCGCAACGCGCACAGGACTTCGCCGACCTGCTTCCGTGGCTCCAGACGACCCTGTCCGAGCACGTCAAGGAGGTCCGTCTCTCCACCCGTCTGACCACCTCGGCCGCGTGCATCGTCGGTGACACCCACGACATCACCCCGACCCTGGAGAAGATGTACCGGGCGATGGGCCAGGAACTGCCCCCGGTCAAACGGATCCTGGAGCTCAACCCCACGCACCCGCTCATCGCCAACCTGCGCCAGGCGCACGCCACGGACGCCGACGAACCGGCACTCGTCCAGACGGCGGAACTCATCTACGGCAGCGCGCTGCTCGCCGAGGGGGGCGACCTGCCCGACCCCGCCCGCTTCACCCGACTCCTGACCGACCGCCTCACCCAAAGCCTCTGACACCCAGGGCGTGTTGCGAGAGACCCGCCGTCTGTCCGTCGGGGGTCGTCGGCGAGCCGGGAAGGACCAGAAGTGTGCGGGATTGGACCTGGCCCTTCCCGGCCGCCGGTACATGGTCGGCCACCAGGCACCCGGTCCCGATAGGGCCGAACGGCCCTTCTTCGCGCCACTGGCGGACGGATGTGAACTGACGCCATGTCATACCACCGCCGGCCGCCGATCGTTTACCAATCCATGACGAGCCCAAGAGGTTTTGCGGACCATCCACATCCGTAGGTCCGTGCGTGCGGGATCCGATGAACCGGATCAGGAGACGCGGTGCTCGTTTCACAGAAGGCGGCGGGAACTCTCTTTCTTGGCGGTGCGATCAGCATCACCCTCGGCTCTCTCCTCTACCCGTCCATGCTCGGAGTGCAGAAGGTCAGCAGCGCACCCGCACGGATCATCGCCAGCCCGGCGACCGGCCCGCTGACGGAAGCCGACCGGGACTTCGTGGTCAAGGTGCGCTCGGCCGGGCTGTGGGAGTATCCCGTCGGCGAGAAGGCGTTGCGGAAGGGGTCGACGGCGGCGGTCCGGAGCGCTGGGGAGCATCTGGTCGACGGGGACACCGCGTTGGACGCCGCCTGTCGCACTGCAGCCGGGCAGTTGGGCATCGCACTGCCCGACCGGCCGTCACCTCAACAGCAGAGCTTCGCGGCCCGGCTGAAGGCGGAGAGCGGCAAGCAGTTCGACACGGACCTGGCCACCACCGTGCGCGCGACGAACGGCCAGTTCCTCACCACGATCGCCGGCGTCCGCACCACCACCAGGAACTCGCTGGTCCGCGCTCTGGCCGACCAGGCCAACGACACCGTGCTGGACCACATCACAGCCGTCGAGAAGACCGGCCTTGTCGATTTCGGCCAGGTTCTCGTCCAGGAAACCATCTCGCCCAACCTCTCCGCCCAGGACCTGACCCCACCGCCCGCGGTCCCGGGCCAGCCGCAGGTCGTCCTCACGCCGCCGGCGAACAGCACGGTGTCGGCGAGTCCGACGGTGGGGTGAGGACGGCGTCGGCAGCAAACGCGGCGTGATCCCTCGTCCCGTCGTCGCGCTCGCCGTCAGTCAGCCGCGATCGTGCGCGGGGACGGGCTCGGTGGAGGCCTCGGCCTCCCGGAGTTCGGCCAGCAGGACGTTCTGCCCGTCGAGGAGTTCGGTGAGGATGCGGCGGGCCGCGCGCAGGAGGTCGGCGACGTCGCCGCCGGCCAGCGCGTAGCGGACGGTGGATCCCTCCCGGATGGACACCACGATGCCGGACCTGCGCAGGACGGCCAACTGCTGCGAGAGGCTGGACGGCTCGATCTCGATGTCGGCGAGCAAGTCCCGTACCGGAACCGGCCCGTGCTGGAGCAGTTCCAGAACCCTGATCCGGACGGGGTGCCCGAGCATACGGAAGAACTCCGCTTTGGCCTGATACAGGGGGACTTTCATGACCATTCGCTCTCTGCCGGTCGGATGACGTGGAGGGGGTCGCCGGGTAGTGC
>NZ_JBEYFC010000681.1:0-4022 GCF_040634175.1 Streptomyces sp. NPDC007162 | reverse complement strand
GCTTGCCCCTGCTCTCCGTGTTCCCGAAGCGGAACACGCACATGTCCCCGAGGCTCAGCGACACCACCGGTGCGTCCGACCTTTCGTCGGCGTCGCGGTGCATGCCCATGCGGGCGTCCCCGTCGTAGAAATTGATCAGCGCGATGTCGTACGACAATCCGCCGACCGCGTCCGGCCCCAGTGCGTCGGTCACCGCGCGGCGGCCCAGTTCGTCGAGCCAGGCCGGGAAGGGCTTGACGGGGCTGCCGTCGCCGTCGACGACCCTGCGGGCGTAGGCGTACGGGTACCAGTGCCAGCCCAGGCAGACCTGGCGGGCGGTCATGGTGCCGCCACCGGGTGTGCGGACCGTGCGCAGTCCGGCGGGTGGCCGCGCCCAGTCACGGCAGGCCTCCAGGAGCTCGCGCTGCCGCTGTGCGCTCAGCCAGTCCGGGACGTGCACGGCGCCCGGCGCGACCTGGGCGCACGCCCTCGGAAACAGCTCGTCCTCCATGCCCCCATCCTGCCCGACGGGGTCTGAGCTGGGGCTCGGCTAGCCTGGACGCACGATGAGCGACCGTATGACGACTCCGTGGGGCGAGGTCGAACTGTCCCGCTTCCCCGACGACCCGCGTGACCGGCTGCGTGCCTGGGACGCCTCCGACGCGTATCTGCTCCGGTATCTGGACCGGGAGCGGATCGGGCCGGCCGGCCGGGTCGTGGTGCTCGGCGACCGCTGGGGCGCGCTGGTCACGGCGCTGGCCGAGCACCGGCCGGTGCAGATCACCGACTCGTACCTGAGCCAGGAGGCGACCCGCCTGAACCTGGCGCGGGCGGGTTTCGAACCGGGTGCCGTGCAGCTGCTCACCACGCAGGATCCGCCGCCGGACCGGGTGGACGTGCTGCTGGTGCGGGTGCCGAAGAGCCTGGCGCTGCTGGAGGACCAGTTGCTGAGGCTGGCACCCGCCGTGCACGCGGACACCGTGGTGGTCGGCACCGGCATGGTGAAGGAGATCCACACCTCGACCCTCCGGCTGTTCGAGCGGATCATCGGGCCGACCCGGACCTCGCTCGCCGAGCAGAAGGCCCGGCTGATCCACTGCACCCCGGACCCGTCGATCGAGCGCCCGGAGAATCCCTGGCCGTACGGCTACGCGCTCCCCGACGGCATCGGCGTGGTCTCCGGACGTACGGTCGTCAACCATGCCGGTGTGTTCTGCGCCGACCGGCTCGACATCGGTACGCGGTTCTTCCTGGCGCATCTGCCGCGGGGCGGGCGACGCATCGTGGACCTGGGCTGCGGCAACGGGGTCGTCGGTACGGCGGTGGCGCTGGCCGATCCGACGGCCGAGGTGCTGTTCGTCGACGAGTCGTTCCAGGCGGTGGCCTCGGCGGAGGCCACCTACAAGGCCAACGGGGTGCCCGGCCATGCCGAGTTCCGGGTGGGCGACGGGCTCGCCGGGGTCGCGGCCGGCAGTGTGGACGTGGTGCTGAACAACCCGCCGTTCCACTCCCACCAGGCGACCAGCGACGCGACGGCGTGGCGGATGTTCACGGGAGCCGAGCGGGCGCTGCGGCCGGGCGGTGAGCTGTGGGTGGTCGGCAACCGGCACCTCGGCTACCACGTCAAGCTGCGCCGGCTGTTCGACAACTGTGAACTGGTGGCGGGCGACCCGAAGTTCGTGGTGCTGAAAGCGGTCAAGCGGGGTTCCCGTCCGTCAGCACCCCGATGATCCGGGTGACCTCGCGGGCCATCGCCTCCCTGCCGACGCCGAGGTACGTGCGGGAGTCGACCGCCTCGGGGTGGTCCGCGAGGAAGCGCCGGATCGAGCCGGTCATCGCCATGTTGAGCGCCGTACCGACGTTGACCTTGGCGATACCGCCGGCGACCGCGGCGACCAGGGCACCGTCCGGGACTCCGGAGGAGCCGTGCAGGACGAGCGGCACGGGCACGGCGGTCGACAGGCGTGCGAGCAGGCCGTGGTCGAGGTCGGCGGTGCGGGTGGTCATGGCGTGCGCGCTGCCGATCGCCACGGCCAGCGCGTCGATCCCGGTGCCGGTGACGAAGGTCCGGGCCTCGTCGGGGTCGGTGCGCGCACCGGGTGTGTGCGCGTCCAGCGGCAAGCGGCCGTCCTTGCCGCCGACCTGCCCCAACTCCGCCTCGATCCACAGGCCTTGGGCGTGTGCCCAGGTGGCGGCCGCCGCGGTGGCGGCGAGGTTTCCGGCGTACGGCAGCCGGGACGCGTCGTACATCACGGAGCTGAAGCCGGCGGTGGGCGCCTGCCGCAGCAGGTCGTCGCTCTGGACGTGGTCGAGGTGCAACGCGACGGGGACCCGGGCGCGTTCGGCGGCCGCCGTGGCTGCCCGGGCCAGCGGGAGCAGCCGACCGTGGCGGAACTTCACGGCGTTCTCGCTGACCTGGAGGACCACGGGCGAACCGGCCGCCTCGGCGCCGGTGACGACGGCCTCCACGTGTTCCAGGGTGATGACGTTGAACGCGGCGACGGCCGACCGGGCCCGGGCGGCCCGGGTCATCAGCTCGCCGGTGGCTGCGAGCGGCACCGTCATTCCTCCCCGGCGGGGGCGAGGATCACCGAGCGGGTGAGGTGGCGCGGCCGGTCGGGGTCGAGGCCCCGGGCGGCGGCGACGGCGACCGCGAGGCGCTGGGCGCGGACCAGTTCGGCGAGCGGATCGAGGGTGCCCCGGATCCAGGAGGCGCCGGTGGCACCGACCTGCTCGGCGAGTCCGGCCGGGGCCGGCCCGAACATCCAGGTCGCCGTGGAACGGGTGGTGACGCTGATCGGGCCGTGCCGGTACTCCATCGCCGGGTAGGCCTCGGTCCAGGACAGCGAGGCCTCGCGCATCTTGAGTGCGGCCTCGCTCGCCAGCCCGACGGTCCAGCCACGCCCGAGGAACGTGAACTGCGTGCACTCGACCAGCCCTGGCGGCAGGGGGGTCGAGAGCGCCGTGCGGGCGTCGGTGACCACGGCGTCGGTGTGCAGGCCGAGGTGGGCGCGGACGAGGGTGAGCGCACTGGTCGCGAACCGTGTCTGCACGACTGAGCGTTCGTCCGCGAAGTCCAGGACGACGATGTCGTCGGCGGCCTCCGCCACGGGGGTGTCCGGGTCCGCGGTGACCGCGACGGTGCGGGTACTCCCTTTCAACTCTCCCAACAGGTCCAGGACTTCGGTGGTGGTACCGGACCGGGTGAGCGCGAGCACCCGGTCGTACCGCCGCCGGTACGGGAACTCCGAGGCGGCGAAGGCGTCCGTCTCGCCGTGCCCGGCCGACTCGCGCAGCACGGCCGCGGCCTGCGCCATGAAGTACGAGGTGCCGCAGCCGACGATCGCGACCCGCTCGCCCGGCGCCGGCAGTGCCGTCCGGTGCGGTCCGGCCGCCCCGGCCGCGCGCGTCCAGCACTCGGGCTGGCTGTTCAGCTCCTCGGTGACATGCGACATATCACTGCCCCTCCCCTGCCCGCCGAGCTCTTGTGATCGTTCCTGCAAGATAGAGGCATCTTTCGAGCACAATCAAGCATTCCTTCGCAAGCCGGGTGCGCTAGGGTCGCCCGGAACCCGAGGAACGGAGGGGCGGATGTCGCGCGACGCCCGCTGGAAGGCGCTGCTCGAACTGCTTGTCGAGCACGGTCGCCTCGATGTCGAGGAGGCGGCGGCCGAACTGGCGGTGTCGGCGGCCACCATCCGCAGGGACCTCGACCAGCTGGCCGAGCAGCAGATGCTGGTGCGCACCCGGGGCGGCGCGGTGGTGCACGGCGTGTCGTACGAGCTGCCGTTGCGCTACAAGACGGCGCGGCGGGCCCCCGAGAAGCAGCGGATCGCCAAGGCGGTGGCGGAACTGGTCGCGCCGGGCGAGGCGGTGGGGCTGACCGGCGGTACGACCACCACGGAGGTGGCCCGCGCCCTGGCCGTGCGCGGCGACCTCACGGCGGGGACACCGGCGCTGACGATCGTCACGAACGCGCTCAACATCGCCAACGAACTGGCGGTACGGCCCCAGTTCAAGATCGTGCTGACCGGCGGGGTGGC
>NZ_JBEYFC010000680.1:0-4028 GCF_040634175.1 Streptomyces sp. NPDC007162 | reverse complement strand
GCCAGCAGGACGGTGCTGGTCGGTGTCGTCTCGGCGGGCTTGAGGACGGTCGTGTTGCCGGCTGCGACAGCGGGGCCGAGCTTCCAGACCGCCATCATCAGGGGGTAGTTCCACGGGGTGATCTGGGCGCAGACACCGAGCGGTTCGCGGCGGATGAGGGACGTGTGCCCGTCGAGGTACTCGCCCGCTGCGGTGCCTTCCAGCAGCCGTGCGGTCCCGGCGAAGACCTCAACTAGTCGGCGCACTGCGGGATTTCCTCGGTCAGTACGATCTCCCGAGGCTTGCCGGTCTCACGGCACTCGGCGTCCGCGAATTCCTCTGCGCGTTGTTCGAGGGCGTCGGCCAGCCGCAGCAGCGCGGTCTGACGCTCACGGGGCGTGCTGCGGCGCCAGGAGACGAAGGCCGCCTCGGCTGCACGCAGGGCAACGTCGACGTCGCTCGCGTCGGAGATCGTGGCCCGTCCGGCGAGCTCGCCGATGCTGGGGTCGACGAGGGCGCTGGTGGCACCGCCGGGCGCCATCCGGTGTCCGGCGATGAAGTTGCCCAGTGCGGGGGCTGTGGTCATGCGGACTCCAGGTGGGTCGGGGCGGACATGCGCAGCCGGGCGGGCAGGACGAAGACGGAGGGGCCGTCTGACTCCAGGGCCTTGGCCAGGTCGGCCTGGAGGCGGTCGGGCGTGGTGGTGACAGCCGGGATGCCGAACGCCTCGGCGAAAGCCGCGAAGTCGGGGCGGGCCAGTTCGGTCGGTCGCCTCGCCGAACGTGTCGGTCATGTACTCGCGCAGGATGCCGTAGCCGCCGTCGTCGACGATCAGCCAGGTGACCGGCAGATCGTGCTGCCGCAGGGTGGCCAGTTCCGCCAGTGAGTACATGGCTCCGCCATCGCCGCTGACCGCGAGGACGGGCGCGCCGTCGAGCGCCGCTGCGGCGCCGAGGGCAGCGGGGAGCTCGTAGCCGAGTCCGCCGGCTCCCTGCGCGGAGTGGAACGCACCCGCGCGCGGGTCGTACGCCGACCATGCCCAGTAGCCGAGGATGGTCATGTCCCAGAAGCTCGGCATGCTGTCGGGGAGGGCGGAGCGGACCGTCGCCAGGACACGCTGCTCCAGGCCGAGGTCCTGTGCAGCGATCCGTGAGCCGACCAGGGCGAGGACATCGGCGACGGCCTCCGGTGCCCAGCCAGTCCGGCCGATCTCCGGCACCGCGACGACGAGGTGTTCGAGGGCGGCCCGGGCGTCGGCGTGGATGCCGAGAGCGAAGTGATTGGATTCCAGTTTGCCGAGGTCGGCCTCGATCTGGACGACCCGGCCGCGCGGGGCGAAGGTGTGGTAGTTGCTGGGCAGTTCACCGAGCCCGGAACCGACGATGAGCAGGGCGTCGGCCTGTTCCAGGAAGTCGGTGAGGTGCCGGTCCTCCAGCCAGGACTGGAGGGACAGGGGGTGCTCCCAGGAAAAGGCGCCCTTGCCGCCGAACGTGGTCGCCACCGGCGCCTGCAGCCGTTCGGCCAGCTCCAGCAAGGCCTGCTGAGCGCCTGCGCGGACCACGCCCCCGCCAGCCAGGATCACCGGGCGCTCAGCCCCGCCCAGGATCCGTGCGGCCTCCTTTATCAGCTCGGCCCTCGGCCGCAGCGGCAGCGGCAGCGGCACGGCAGACAGATCGCGCACGGGCGGGATCGTCGTCTCGGCCAGCAGGACGTCCTGCGGCACCTCTACCCACACGGGCCCGTACGGTGCGGTCGCCGCGTCTCGCCACGCCTCGGCGATAGCCGAAGGGATCTGGGAGGCGTGCCGGGCGATCCGGGTAGACTTCACCACGCCCCGGGGCCACAGCCTGCTGGTCGGGCAGCTCGTGCAGGAAACCGCGTCGAGCGCCGCCGAGTCCGGCCGAGGGGATCTGGCTGCTGATCACCAGCACGGGAGCGGAGGCGGCCTTGGCCTCCTGCAGGCCTGCGAGCGCGGTGAGGGCGCCCGGTCCGGTGGACAGCAGGAGAGGGGTGACCTGGCCAGTCACCCGAGCATAACCATCGGCTGCGAAGGCGGCGTTGTTCTCGCCCCGGCTGGAGACGAACGTCAGCCGGCACCGGCGCAGTGCGTCGAACAGGCCGAGGGCGTGCTGCCCCGGGATGCCGAAGACCGTGGAGGTACCCAGCGCTTCCAGGGACTCGACGACGAGGTCACCACCGTCTCGGCGGTGGCCAGTTGTGTCGGCCGCGCAAAGAGTCACGTCGCTCACGCCTGTCCCGCCCCGCTGTCGCGCAGTTCGCGAAGAGTCGTCTCGATGCGCTCCAGGGCTTTGTCGAGGTAGCCGAGCTCCAGGCCGTGCGTGAGGCGCAGGTGGTACTCGACACCGAAGTCCGCGCCAGCGCCCACCAGGACGTCGCCCTCGGTGCGCAGCACGTCGGCCACCCGCGCGGAGGGCACGTCGAAGTGGTACTCGACGAAGGCGAGGGCGGTGGCCTCCGGGGCGTGGGCCGTCACGAGGCCGTCGGTGGACTCCACCCAGGTGTTCAGGCGGTTCCAGCCGGAGCGGATGAGGCCGCGGGTGCGCTGGAGCAGGGCGGTCCGCGTGGGCTCCGCGAGGGCGATCTCGGCGAGCTTCATCGACAGGATGCCGGTGGAGATCGTGAAGTACTCGTGGCGCCGCCAGCTCGCCTGGACCACTTCCCTGGGCGCGACCAGCCAGCCGAGTCGCAGTCCCGGCAGCCCGTAAGCCTTCGAGACGGAACCGACGGTGACGACGCGGTCGTAGGTGCCCCAGGCGGTGCGGGTCTCGATGTCGGTGAGTCGCTCGGTGCCCCGGTACACCTCGTCGACGATCAGCCAGGCGCCGACCTTGGCGCAGGCGGCGGCGATGGCGTCGACCTCGGTGTCGGTGAGGGCGGTGCCGACCGGGTTGTTCGGATTGACGATGTAGACGAGCTTGGTGCCGGGCCTGAGAACCCTCTCCAGCTCGGCGAGGTCGGGCCGCCAGCCATCGTCGGCGCGCAGGTGGAATGCGTCCACCTCGGCGCCGAGATTGCGCAGAGTGCCCCACACCTGACGGTAGCCGGGCTCCAGCACCACGGCGTGGTCACCGGGCTCGATCAGGGCGTGCACGGCGAGCGTGTTGGCTTCGGCGGCACCCACGGTGACCAAGACGTTGTCAGCGACCGCACCTGGGTACTGGGCCGCGATCAGCCCGCGCAGGTGGTAGTTTCCGCCGACGGCCGGATAGTGCAGCGGAGTGGACAGAAGGTCCCGGACCTTCTCCTCGGTGTCGACCAGCTCGTCCAGCCGCACCGGGTCGATACCGGAGTCCGCGAGGTTGTAGGCGACATCCGTTTCGTAGCGGGACTGCCACTCCTCCAGGGCGAAGGGGGTGAATGTCATGATCGGCTCCGTCCTATTGCGAGGCGTCGGGTCAGGGCTCCGCCGTGCGGGCCAGCCTCTGGGTGAGTAATATAATGCTCGAAGTGAGCAAAAGGAAGGCGAGAGTAGCCCTTCGTGTGACTTAGGTAGCGGAGAAGGGGCATGTTTCGGACAGCGTTCCCGGCGCAAGGGGGTTCCCTCGACTCAAATGGGCAGTATGTTGCACGCACTGCGCAACGAGTGGGTTGCTGGGATCCAGTAGACGCTCCAGTCCGGACGCGCACGGCCACGGCCCCGCCCGGGTGATCTCCGCCGGTGGGACCGCTGCCGCTACCCCCATCTCCCCTCAGTGCCGGGAGACCTCGCAGTGTGCAGACTCATCCGGGCCTCGGCGGCTGCCGCACTGGCCCTCACTCTCGGCGCGTGCGCCAACCCGCCCATTGACGGATCCGGCTCCGCGTCCCCCGCAGCCGATTCCTCCACCGCAGTGGTCAAGGCGGATCCCGCACTGACCGCGCTCGTGCCGGAGAAGTACCGCAAGGCCGGCCGGATCAAGGTTGCGACCAACGCTCCCTATGCTGCTCGGCGGCATCGCGGCCGGGATCAAGCTGGTCGCCGACGCCGAACTGGCCCGCAACCGCGCCTGCTCCGACATCGTCCTGGTGACCACCGACGGGAATCCGCT
>NZ_JBEYFC010000679.1:0-4040 GCF_040634175.1 Streptomyces sp. NPDC007162 | reverse complement strand
GCGGGGAGCGGACCCGGACGTACGACCGTGAGTTGGCCCGGATGAAATCCGCCATGGAGGTAGTGGACCCGCGTCCGCTGAACCCCTGGTGATGGGCACAAGGCCGCGCGTCATCGTGAAGTGAGGACTTCCAGGGACAGATCTCTCCCCCTGACAACATTGTTCTCTGATGTCAGGGTGATGGCATGAACCGCGATCCTCACCGTCATGATCTGGGGGAATTCCTCAAGGCGCGCCGCGCCGAGCTCGACCCGGCCGCCGTCGGTCTGCCCGACGGCGGTTCGCGTCGTGTCGCGGGCCTGCGCCGTGAGGAGGTCGCCGTGCTGGCGGCCATCAGCACCGACTACTACGCCCGCCTGGAGCAGGGCCGTATCCAGCCGTCGCCGTCCGTGCTGGAGTCCCTGGCCCGGGTGCTGCACCTTGACGAGGACCAGCGGGCCTATCTGTACGAGCTCGCGGCCAAGGAAGAATTCCGCCCGTCGCGCCGGCAGCCGCGGCTGAAGGCGCAGCCGCAGTTGCAGCGCATGCTCGACGACATGGCGCACACCCCCGCGTTCGTGATCGGTCCGCGTACTGAGATCGTCGCCTGGAACGCCATGGGTGCTGCCCTGGTCACCGATTTCGGCGAGATTCCGGAGAAGCAGCGTTACTACATCAGGCTGCTCATCACCGATCCCGCGATGCGGGAGCTGTACGCGGACTGGGAGGGCGTCACCCGGCTGGCCATCGCCCAGATGCGGATGCACAACACCAACAACCCCGGGGACAGGCAACTCGCCGCCCTGGTGGGTGAACTCTCGGTCCGGGACGAGCAGTTCCGCCAGTGGTGGGCCGCCCACCACGTCGCCGTGCGGGACACCGGAGCCAAGCACCTGCGCCACCCCGTCGTGGGGGACCTGCATCTCGACTGGAACGCCGTCACCTGGGCCGCCGACCCCGACCTGCAGATCATCGTCTGGACCGCCGAAGCCGGCACCCCGACCCATGACAGCCTGCGCGTCCTGGCGTCCTGGGCAGCGGACCCCAGCCACTCGACCAGCAACAGCTCCGCCTGAGATCCCCTCGTGCAACCCACCCGTTCTGGGTGCCGATACCAGTCGTGATGTCCCTGGCGACGCGTTCGCCCGCCGCCACGTCGCGCACGGCAGGGTGGCCTCCGCGCCCGTGCTGGCAAGGGCGAGGGCCGTCTCGGCGCCAAGGCCGCGAGGCGCCGGGGACTGACGCGGGCGTGCGGGCGCTCAGGGTGTGAGGATCCGGTCCTGTTCCACCGGAGGCGTGCCGTCGTGCCAGTCCAGGACCTTGCCGAAGCGGACCAACTCGCCGTAGAGGGCAGGATCGACGGGCTCGGCGAAGACCAGGTCGAGTACGGCTTCGGCGGCCTGGGCCGGTGACTGGGCCTGGCTGTAGTCGCTGAACCACGGGCGGGAGGTGGCGGTGTCGACCATGCCAGGGCACACGGAGGTGATCAGGGTGCCGACCGCGAGGTCGTGTTCGCGGCGCTCGGCGGCGACCGCGCGTACGGCGGCGACCTGAGCCACCTTCGAGGGCACGTTTAGCCACACGGGCCAGCCGGCCTCCTGTGCGGTCCCGGCCTGGATGGCGCTGCGCCACGACTCGACGGCGGACTCGACCTGATCCAGGCTCGCGCCGTCGAACAGATGGTGCAGTCGGGGGTTGAGGTGCCCGAGTGTGCCCAGGGTGCTGGCCACGACGAGCAGCCGACCGCCCGGGCGCAGGACGGGGGCGAAGGAACGCAGGATCGCATGGGTGGCGGTGTTGGAGACGTCGATGAACTCGTCGGCCCGCTCGGCTTGTGACTCGTCGGGCAACAGCCGGGCCACGGCGTTGGACAGGACGATGTCGACCCCTCCGTGGCAGGTCTGCAGGTCCTCGGCGAAGGCGGCGATGGCATCCTTGTCCGTGACGTCCAGGACGCGGCCCTCGACACGGGCTTGGGTGCCAGGCAGCTGTGTGACCTCGCGGGCGGCGTCCGTCACGCGCTTGTGATTGCGGCCGGTGAGCAGGACCAGGTCGTCCCGGTGCATACGGGCCGCCAGCCCGTCCACGAAGGCGCGGCCCAGTCCTTGGTTGGCGCCCGTGACGAGGGCGATTCGCGAGGTGTTCATGCAGACAACGCTAGGAACGTCGCCACCATGAGTCCAACGAAAGATCGGCACACCTAGTATGCGTAATCATCATGGACTTCACGGATGTGTCACTGACCGCGCTGCGCGTCTTTCGCGCCGTGGCAGAGCAGGGAACCTTCACTGCGGCCGCCGCTTCAATGGGCTATACGCAATCGGCGGTGTCCCGGCAGATCGCCGCCACCGAACGGGCCGCCGGTGCGCAGCTGCTGGAGCGGCGGCGCGACGGTGTACGCCTCACCGCGGCAGGCCGCGTCGTCATGCGCCGCGCGACGACCGTACTCGACGAGATCGACGCGATCGCCAGGGAGCTGTCCGGCCTTCCCGGGCAGGCCGGGACGGTCCGGGTGGGATGGTTTCCCAGCGCCGGCGTCTTCCTGCTGCCCCGAGCCCTGGCCGCGCTGCGTCGCACCGACCCTGGTCTACACGTCGTCGGCCGTGAGGGCAGCACGCCGGCGCTTGTTCGCGCCCTGCGAGCCGGCAGCCTCGACCTGGCTCTGCTCGCGTCAACCCCGCCGTTCCGGCCGCCGGACTCCGAGTCGCCCCCGCTCGCGCTGCAAACGCTCACCGAGAGTGCCCTGTGCCTGGCGGTGCCCGCCACCCACCCGCTCGCCCGCGGCGACTTCATCGACGTGGCGGATCTGCACGGGCAGCGCTGGATCGCCGGCTCCTCTTCGGGGGAAGACCGGCTCATGGGGGTGTGGCCGGGCCTGGACGAGCGTCCCGAGATCGCTCACACCTCCCGCGACTGGCTCGCCAAGCTTCACCTCGTCGCCGCCGGCTGCGGGCTGACCACCGTGCCCGCCGCCCTCGCCTCCGCTGCGCCATCAGGTGTGCGCGTTCTCCCCGTCCGCGGCGGACCCCAGGAACAGCGGCGCCTGCTCCTGGCCCGCCTTCCCCACCCGCCGACCGACCCGGTCACCCGCGTAGCAGCCGCCCTCCACACAGCAGCACTCGACGCTGACCTGCCCTCGCCGCCGTGACGACAGAATCGAGCTGGCAAAATACTGCCGACACCGTTGCGCTCGACGATTCGCGTACCGGTCCAGGATCATGCCGGGGGGCCAGGCGAGCTCGTTCAGCACGGTACGCAACCGGGGGTGCGCCCTCCGCGGAGCCCGCCGCCGAGCCTCACCTGAGTCCTGCCTGCCGGCCAGCTCGAACACATAGTCCCGCTGGTCGTCACTCAGGTGCAGGACCCGAACAAGATCGGACAGCACGGACGCGGAGGGGATCATGCGCCCCTGCTCCAGGCGGGTGTAGTAGTTGATGCTGATGGCGGCCAGCACGGCCACCTCGTCACGGCGCAGGCCGGCCACGCGACGGCGCCGGTCGGTTTCGGGCAGCCCGACCGTACGGGGGCTGAACTCAGCCCGGCGGCCCTTCAGGAATTGACCCAACTCCTTACGGATCCCTGGATACGTGTGCCCCGGGGTGGAATTCTCCTTTGCCATGACCCTGCGGGCGGTGGCAGAGATCAGAGACCAGCAATAGTTTTCACAGGCCGTCGACGTGATATGCCCCGGTTCTAATGGAATCTGGTCCCCCAGGGGGACCCACCGGAAGTATCCCGTCTCATTCCGGGCGGGGAGCAAAAGTGTGCTGCCGGCCAGGCACTGCGCACGTCGCAGCTTCTTGATCGACAGCCATCCCCTTCGAAGGCAGGGAGAAAGCCATAATATCACGTACCACGATCAAGAGAGCGGCCGTCGCCGCAGGCCTGGCCATGGCCTCGGTGCTGACGTTGGTCTCGCCCGCCAGCGCAGCCACCGACATCATGAACACCGAGGGGTTCGACGCCAACAACCTGATGCTGACCCTCTGCAACGGGCCCACCGGCGAGCGGTATTGGGATATGGACCCCCGCACCGGCGCAGTCCGCGAGCTGAGCCGTAA
>NZ_JBEYFC010000678.1:0-4041 GCF_040634175.1 Streptomyces sp. NPDC007162 | reverse complement strand
TACGCGCCCGGTGACACCAAGGGCTCCAAGCTGCCCCCGGTCACCTTCTCCGCCTACACCGTGGACGCGGACGACCCGCTCGGCGACTACCTGGCCGACAAGCACCTGCCCAACCTCGTCCCCCGCTACAGCGGCGACGCCCGCCCCGGTTTCACCAGGCCGCGCATTGGCACCATCACCACCGAAGCGGGTGAAGACATCGAGGTGACCTACACCGGCGGCTGCAAGACCGAGCCGTCGGTCGCCCCCGAGGACAACCACAACACCTGCTTCCCGGTCCGCTGGTCCCCGGACGGGGACGAGAAGAAGCCGGCTCTCGCCTGGTTCAACAAGTACGTCGTGTCGTCCGTCCACCGGCACGACAAGGTCTCCTCGAACGGCAAGGACATCACCACGTCCTACGGCTATGACAACGCCGGCTGGGGCAAGGACGACGACGAGTTCAGCAAGCCGGACCTGCGCACCTACAACGTGTGGCGCGGCTACCAGAAGGTCACCACCCTCAAGGGCGACGCCACCTCAGGCCCAGACGTACCCCAGACACAGTCCAAGTCCGTCACACGCTACTTCCGTGGCGGGGGCGGCACGCTGAAGGACTCCACCGGAACGATCGAGCTCGGCCAGGACCGGCCGGAGTTCACCGGTCTGGCCGCCGAGACGCTCACCTACGACAGCAGCGCCGACGGCGCCAAGATCGTCAAACGCACCCTCACCTTCCCCGACTCCCAGCAGACCGCCTCGCGCACCCGGGACGGCGGACTGGACCCGCTCCTCGCCTTCCGCGTCTGGACGAAGAGAAGCGACGCGGTGCAGACGGTCGGCTCCAGCTGGCGATCCGTGCGTACCGAGACTCTCAGCGTCGACTCGGATCACGGCCTGCCGCTCGCCGTCGAGACCTCCGTGGTCCAGCCCGACAGCAGCGGAACGGAAAAGCACAGCAACTACACCTGCGCCAAGACGGATTACGCGAACAACGACGACTCCAACATCATCGGCCTGCCCAAACAGGTCCGCACCACCGCGACGTCCTGCGCGGGTGCGGCAACCGCCACCGGGGACCAGCTGATCTCCGCCACGCGGGACACTTACGACAACAAAGCCTGGGGCGAGGCCCCGACGGCCGGTCTGCTCACCACCGAGCAGACAAACGCGGCCGACGGCACCGGCTGGATCCGCTCCACACTGAACACGTACGACGCGCTCGGCCGGATCCGTACCGTCACGAACGCCAAGGACCAGTTGGTCTCCAGGACCGAATACACACCAGGAGATGCGGGCGGCCCGGTCACCTCGATGAAGGTCATCGACGGCCTCGGCCACTCGGTGACCACCGACCTCGACCCCGGACGCGGCCTGGTACTGACGCGCACTGACACCAACGGTCACGTCACCCGCAGCGAGTTCGACGCGTTCGGCCGCCTGGTCAAGGGCTGGATGCCGTCCCACTCCTCAGGAACCCAGAACCCGGACGTCCAGATCTCCTACCAGATCACCTCCGGCACCAAGCCCACCGCCGTCACCGTCAAATCCCTGCGCGACGACCGCGGCTACGACGCACAGATCACGCTCTACGACGGCATGCTGCGACCCATCCAGACCCAGAGCCCCGCTCACGGGCCCGGCCGGGTCGTCACCGACACCAAGTACAACGATCACGGCCTGGGCTCCCAGACCAACAACCCCTACCTCGCCCAGGGCGAACCAGAGGCCGAGCAGTTCAAGCCGAAGAGCGACACCCTCGTGCCCAGCGGGAGTGCCACGACCTACGACGGTCTGGAGCGTCCGGTCAAGGTCACCACCATCCAGAGCGGTGCCGCCGCCTACTCCAGTTCCACGGTCTACGGCGACGACTACACGATCGCCAAGCCCGCCGGCGGCGCCACACCCGCCACGAAGACCTGGACGGATGCCCTCGGCCGTGTCACCCGTATCCAGCACTACACCAAGTCCGACCTGAGCCAGTGGCGGGACACCGTCTACGAGTACGACAGCCGCGGTAACCGCAGCAAGGTCACCGACGAGGCCGGAAACGTCTGGAGTTACCTCTACGACGCCCGAGGCCGGGTGACCGACTCCTACGATCCCGACACGGGCCACTCCTCCTTCGGCTACGACGACGTCGACCGTCGGACGAAGGCGGTCGAGGGACGCGAAAGGGCCGTCTACACGGAGTACGACGCGATCGGCCGGGTCAAGGCCACGCGTGAAGGCAGCGAATCCGCTGCCCCGACCCGCGAATGGGAGTACGACACCTTGGCCGGCGCCGACGGCATGCTCGCTGCGACCGTCCGCCACGACGCCAGCGGCGACTACGTCAACCGCGTGACCGGCTACGACGCCGATTACCGGGTCACGAGCCGAGAAGTCGTCATCCCCAACACATCCCCGCTCACCAAGGGCGTCGCTGGCACCTACCAGTACGCCTACACCTACACACCGACCGGCAAGCCGCGCAGCACGACCCTGCCCGCCACGCCCGGCGGACTCGCCCAGGAAGAAGTGATCACCCGGTACGACAGCGATGGCCTGGCCGAATCGACCTCGGGCCTATCCTGGTACACCGCGGACGTCAGCTACTCGCCCTACGGTGAAGCCCTGCGCACGGCCACCGGGCCCCAGCCCTACCGGGTGTGGACCACCAACTTCATCGATGACCGCACCGGCCGCCTCCAGCGCACGGTCAGCGACCGCGAGACCGCGGGACCGCACCGGCTCGCGGACACCCGCTACTCGTACGACACGGTCGGCAACGTGACGTCCGAAGCATCCCAGAACGCCACCTCCGCGACCACCACGGCCTGGGACACCCAGTGCTTCACCTACGACGCGATGGGTGAACTGGTCCATGCCTGGACCTCGAACATCACCCCCGGCACCAGTGGCACCGGCTGCAAGTCCGCCAACGGAACCGCCTGGGGCTACCGCAGCGACGGGCAGCGCTCCACAGGTCCCATCGCCAACGCCCCGGACGTCCAGAGCGATGCCACGGCACCCGATGACGCACTGCAGACGTCACTTGCCAACGCCGCACCGGACACCACCACCGTGGCCACAGGTACCGGCACCAGCTACTGGGACTCGTACACCTTCGACGCCATCGGCAGCCGGGCCACCCAGACCCAGCACGCCACGGCAAGCGGCATCGACACCAGCCAGGACGTCACCCGCACGTACGGGTACGGCAAGCTCGTCACAGGCAACGGCACCACCCAGTCGACACTCACTCAGCCGCACACCCTCACGAGCGTCACCAGCGCGAAGGGCGGAACCGCCACCGGCACGCAGTCCTACGTCTTCGACGCCGCGGGCAACACCACCACCCGGCCCGGTACCACCCAGAACCAGTCCCTGACCTGGACAGCCGAGGAGAAACTGGACACCGCGACCGCCGAAGGCACCACCACCCAGTACGTCTACGACGCCGACGGCAACCGCATCCTCCAGCACTCCTCCGCGGGTACCACCCTCTACCTCGGCGAGACAGAGGTCATGGCCGACGGCTCCGGCACCCCCGTCAACGCCGTCCGCACCTACAGCCAGGCCGGAGCCCCGACCGTCGTCCGCACGACCAACGGCTCGACCTCCGGTCACAAACTGAGCTGTCTGATCACCGACCAACTCGGCACCGCGAGCATCGCGGTAGACCTCGGCAAGGACCAGACGGTCACCCGCCGAGCCTTCAAGCCCTACGGCGAGACCCGCGGCACCAAGCCGAGCAGCTGGCCCGACCAGCGCACCTACCTCGGCGTCGGCATCGACGACACCAACACCGGCCTCACCCACCTCGGCGCCCGCGAATACGACCAGAACACCGGCCGTTTCGTCTCCGCCGACCCGGTCTTCGACATCGCCGACCCGCTCCAGATGAACGGGTATGCCTACGCGAACAACAACCCCGTCACGCGGAGCGATCCCACCGGCCTCGAAAGCTGCGGCCCGACCAACTACAGCTGCACCAAGGACACCATCGACACCATCAACAAGGGAGGAGGCGGTACCGGGGACGCGGGCAACAGCGGTACGACGGGCGGCGGCACCGCC
>NZ_JBEYFC010000677.1:0-4046 GCF_040634175.1 Streptomyces sp. NPDC007162 | reverse complement strand
GTCGGGCCAGGCGTCGCCGAAGAGCCGGAATCCCTCCGGCATGCCGAGGGTCTCACGGACGTCGCCCTCGCACCGAGCAGCAGCAACCGGTGGGGTCGCTGCTGCTTGCGGGGTTGTCAGCGGCGTAGGTGTAGCCGCCCATCTGGTTTGGGTCGCCGGCCTGGAAGATCGGGTCGGGGGTGAGGAAGCGGCCCTGGGCTGGGTCGTAGTTACGGGCTCCGAGGAGGTCCAGGCCGGTGGTGGCGTCGGTGGGCTGGCCGAGGTAGCCGTGGTTCTCGTCGGTGGAGACCCATGTAGTGGGTTTGGTGCCGCGGGTGTTGCCGGCGCGGACGCCCGAGGGCCCGGCTGCATGCCCGGGCTGCGGAGACGAGTCGAACGTGCTGCACGGCATCACCTGCGGACCGTGCGGCCCCGGCGACTTCTCCGGCCAGGGCGGCAGCAGCGGCTCGACCAGCCCCACAAGTACTCGTCCACAATCCATGGCCGAGTGCTCACACCGTCCCGAACGGCCAAATCGGCACTCGGTCACGCCGTCTGGGCACTTCAACAAGATCATGTCAGGTGCTCTTACGGCCGGAGCGACACCCTCGGCCAGGCCTGTCACTCCGGCCATGAGAACCCGAGATCATTTGTACACGGTGAATTCCGCGATCGACCACCAGTTACTCGCGACATCGCCGGCGTTGACGATCTTGATGTAGCGGGCCGTCTGGGTCGGGAAGGAGATCAGCTCGACTCGCTGGCCTTCCTCTATGGAAGATACCTTGGTCCAGTCGGTTCCGTTCGTGGAGACGTAGACGTCCGCGCTTCGCGCATAGTCGCCGGTGTTACTGCCGACATCCAGCAGGATCTTGTCGAACGTTTGGGTCTGCTGCATGTCGACCTGGATCCAGAGACCCTCGTACTGACCCCTTCCGGAGCTGTACCGGGTGCCGGAGTCGCCGTCCAGCATGTTCGCAGGACCGTCGTTGTACGGGCTTGTGTCGGAGGTCGTGGCGGTCCAGCCCGTGCGCGACAGCGCGGGCCCCAGGTCTATGACGTCGAACGAAGCTGAACCCGCGTTCGCTCCGCCGGCACCGTTCACCGAGACCTTGTACGTCCCCACTGCAAGACCGCTCGGCACGTACGCGCTGATGCTCGTGTCCGACCAGCTGTCGATTTCGGCGAAGAGCTTGCCGAAACGCACCGTACCCAGCCCCTGCGCGTCACCGAAGTGAGAGCCGCTGATCGTGAACTTGGCACGCGGTATGCCTTGCTTCGGCTTCAGGCTTCCGAAGACCGGTGCGGGGAAGCTGGACAGCTTCTGCGTGGTGAACATCGCCGACGTTCCGCTCGGCAGGGTGTAGGCGTACGAGCCGTCGGCGGACACCGGGAAGCTCCGGCTGCTAGCGGTGCCGTTGAACACCGCGGTGACCTGCTCCCCTTCCGGACTGGTCCAGGTCTTCAGCTGGAGGCCCTTGGGCACCGCTGTCGGGGCTGCGATCGAGCCGGTTCCACCCGAGGATCCGTATACGTTGATTTCGGCGATGCTCCACCAGAAACCGGATGCCGCGACACAGACGATGCGAATGTACCGTGCCGTCTGCTCCGGCAAGGTGACGGCTATCTTCCCTATGTTCCCGCTGCCGTTCGCGACCGCGCTGCCCCAGTCGGCCCCGTCGTCCGAGACATATATCTGGTACTTGGTGACGTAGTCGAAGGAGTTGCTTTCCCCGGTGGCGAAGACGATCTTGTTGAAGCTCGTCGGGCTCCCCAGGTCGACCTGGAACCAGGCGCCGCTGGTCGTCCCCTGGCCGAGACTCCACCGGCTGTTGATGTCGCCGTCGAGCGCGTTCGAGGCCGCGCCCCAGTCCGGGCTCGACGAGGCCGTGGCGGTCCACTTGCCACGGCTCAGTGACGTTCCGGGCGTCTTGATGGACGCTCCCATCGGCAGGGAGTACGTGAGCAGCTTGCTTCCGGTGCGGACGGCGTTCTGGTACTGCAGGAGTGCCGGGTCGTACGTGACCGTCATCGGCCCCGGCGACGACTTGAACGTGAAGTCATGGGTCGGGTCGGAGACATTGGTCGCCGCGGGGGTCCCGCCGCTGCGCACGCCCGTGTAGGTGAACGTGACGGCGTCGCCGGCGTTCAGGGTGTAGTCGAAGGACTGCGTCCCGTCCGCCACGCTGAAGTTCTTCGCGGCGCTGCCGGAGTTGTACGCGATGAGGACCTTCGAGCCGTCCGGGTTTTGGAACGCGACGCTCTCGATGCTTCCTTCCCCGAAGGTGTTCGAGTAGATGCGATGCGCTCCGGGCTTCACGAACCGGCTGGCGTGAGCGAGTGCGTAGTAGTCCACGTTGTAGGACACCTGCCCGCTGTCCGGATCGACCGTGACCAGTCCCCGGCACATGGGGATGCCGTTGGTGTCACTGTTGAGAAGAAGAACGGGTCGACGATCCCCCAGGTGGTGAACGCCTGCCAGCCGCCGATCACCACGACCGCGAGGCCGACGCGGCCGGCCCACACCAGGGCGACGCGACGCCGGCGAGCGCGTCTGGCGGCGGCCGCCGCCGACAGCTGTGCGCCGTCCTTGACGGAGGCGGGGGAAACTGCGGACGCCGTGCTCATGCCGTACCTCCTGCGGTGCGTGCGTAGGCGCGCTCCACCTCCTCGCGCAGCGAGTCCCAGATCTGGTGCTGAAGTTCGATGAAGCGGGGCTGGAAGCGGATCTCCTGGACCGAGCCGCGCGGGCGGGGCAGGTCGATGTCGAAGACCGCCTTGACCGAGCCGGGGCTGGACGTCATGACGACGACCCGGTCGGCGAGCGCCACGGCCTCGTCGAGGTCGTGGGTGATGAAGATGACCGACGGCCGGATCTGCTCCCACAGACCGAGCAGCTCGGTCGACATGATCGCCTTGGTCTGCACGTCCAGGGCGCCGAACGGCTCGTCCATGATCAGGATCCGGGGTTCGTTGATCAGCGCCGCGGCCATCGCCACGCGCTTGCGCATCCCGCCGGAGAGCTGGTGCGGGTAGCGGTCCTCGAACCCGGTGAGGCCCACCCGGCGCAGCCAGTCGCGCGCCGAGGCCTGCGCCTGCTGCTTGGGCACGCCGCGGAAGACGGGGCCCATCAGCACATTGCCGAGCACGGTCTTCCAGGGCAGCAGCGCGTCGGCCTGGAACATGAAGCTGACGCCGTCGGTGACACCGTCCACCTCACGGCCGCCGACCCTGACCGAGCCCTCACTGGGCCGGTCGAGCCCGGACACCATGCCCAGCGTCGTCGACTTGCCACAGCCGGTCGGGCCCACCACCGCGCAGAACTGGCCCGGCTCCACGGTGAACGAGACGTCCTGCAGTGCCGTGAACACCTCACCCGCAGGGGTCAGAAATCGTTTGGTGAGCCCTGAAATCTCGACTCGCGCGCTGTCCTGGCCGCTCTTGTCGGCGACCGGGCTCACCGCGGCATCGTTGCGTGAAGCCATCTGCGGCTGTCTCCTTCCTGACCTCGGGGGTCGGACCTCGGGGATCGAGGAAGGCAGACGCTAGGGGCCTCCGGGTGTTACGTCGCTGTTTCATCCGTATCCCGCGTTAGCCGTGTTAGCCGGACTTCTGCTCGTTCTGCTCAGTGAGCCGGGGGTGGGCAGAAGGCCGGTGTCGGGGGCACAATCACGCCACCACGGGTACGGCGCACAGGCCGCGCCCGGCAGTCGTACGACAGGCGAGAGACACCGGTGAAACCCATCCGTATCCCGGTCGGCCGTGGCGGGAAGGGGCGGCTTTCCGCGCGGATCCTGGCCAACCACCTGATCATCCTGGCGCTGACCGGGCTGATCGGGTTCGTGCTGTTCGCCTTCGCCCAGCGGGGCGAGCTCGACCGCGCCTACGAGCAGCGGGCCCTGGCCATCGCGCGGACCACGGCCGCCGAACCGCAGATCCGGCAGGCCATGCAGCACGGGGGAGGCGGGGACGTGGTGCAGCGGGTGGCCGAAAGGATCCGCAAGGCCTCCCACGCGTCGTACGTCGTCGTGCTCGACCTGCACGGCATCCGCCACTCCCACCCCGAC
>NZ_JBEYFC010000676.1:0-4047 GCF_040634175.1 Streptomyces sp. NPDC007162 | reverse complement strand
GGCGGACTGAACGCGAAGGGGGGCCGGTGCCCGGTGGCACCGGCCCCCCTTCGGAGGGTCAGGCGAACTGGCCGGGCCGGTAGTCTCCCGCCGGCTGCTGCAGGATGACGTTCAGCCGGTTGTAGGCGTTGATCAGGGCGATCGTCGCCACCAACGCGACGAGTTCCTCTTCGGTGTAGTGCTTGGCCGCGTTCTCCCACACCTCGTCGGGTACGCCGCCCGCCGCGTCGGCGATACGGGTGCCCTGCTCCGCCAGTTCCAGGGCGGCGCGCTCGGCCTCGGTGAAGACGGTCGCCTCGCGCCAGGCGCCGACCATGTGGAGGCGCTGCTGGGTCTCGCCGGCCTCGGCCGCGTCCTTGGTGTGCATGTCGAGGCAGAAGCCGCAGCCGTTGATCTGGCTGGCGCGGATCTTGACCAGTTCCAGGGTGGCGGCGGGGATCGACGTCCCCTCGACGACCTTGCCCGCCCCGCCGAAGGCCTTGATGAGCTTGTTGGCGACGGGGCTGGCGAAGAGGTTCAGACGGGCTTCCATGGGGGCTCCCTGTGGTGTCGTCGGTGGCGTCTCAGTGGGTTGCACACCTATGACGGAGCGGGGGCGACGGATGTGACACGTTTGCTGGATTTGCTTTGGTGGTGGGTTGACTCACGGGGGCGCCGCCGTCACGTGCACCACCACAGGAAGCGGTTGCAGCTGTCCGTCGGGGACGGATCGGGGGACGGGGCCGGTGTCGTCGGGGTGGTCGTCGGCGTCGAGCCCGTCGTGGCGGTCGCCGTCGCCGTCGGCCTGCCGCCGACCGGGCCCGCCGTCGCCGACTGGGCGGCGGGGTCCTTCGGGGACGGCGACGGGGAGTCGGACGCCTTGTCCTTCGACACGGAGGGGGACGGGGAGGCCGAGGGGCCGGGCGAGGCGGACTTCGACCCGGCCGGCGCGCCGGACACGCCGTCCACGGGCCGGGACGTCGTACCGGGGGACGACGTCGCCGTGCCGCCGTCGGTCGTCTCGCCGCCCGCCGCGGCCGAGCCGGGGCTGGTGAACGGTATGGCGTCGGTGCCCAGTTCGGCGAGGCTCAGGGCGCCGGCCGCGAGGACGCAGGCCGCGCTCACGAGCAGGATCCTGCGCCGCCGTCTTCGATGGACCGCGGCCTTGCGGTCGCGGCGGCTCCCGTCGGCCCCGGAGGGGCCCGTGGGGGCGTGGTCGGAGGGGCCCCCGGACGGCCCGGCGGGACTCTCGGCGGCCCGGCCGCGCCCTCGGCCGCGGGTGGCGCGGCGGCGGTCCGCCCGGCCGCCCGCCGGGGGTTCGCCGGGACCGTAGGCTCCGTCACCCTCGTCGTCGCCGTACCCGGCGTCCGGTCCGTCGGCGGCGTGGCCCGCGGCGGCGTGGTCGTCGTGTCCCGCGCCGGTGGACTCAACCCCCTCGTACGGAGTTTCGACGCTCCCGGACGCGTGACGGGTTTCGACCAGGGCGCCGCACCCGGGACAGGCGAGGGCGCCGTTGAGGTGCCGTCGGCACGGGTGGCAGTAGTCCATGACGCGGGAAGACTAAGTTCCCCGCGGGTCCCATCACCAGCCGCCTCTGTGAAGGTTCTGTGGGGGACCGAAAGAACTATCGAAAGCCTTGTCGAAACCGTTACCTGTTCGACCCATTGACACTGCCCTCACCCCATCCTTACTGTCACGCCAGCATTTCGAACGCGTGACGAAATCTCGAACAGCTGAGGGGCAACTGCCGTGCGCATCACCGGAATCAGCACACACGTGGTCGGGACGCCTTGGCGGAACCTGACCTACGTCCAGGTGCACACCGACGAGGGGATCACCGGAGTCGGCGAGACCCGGATGCTCGGTCACACCGACGCGCTGATCGGCTACCTGCGGGAGGCCGAGGCCAACCACATTCTCGGTTCCGACCCGTTCGCATTGGAAGACCTCGTACGCCGGATGAAGTACGGCGACTACGGCCGGGCGGGCGAAATCGTCATGTCCGGTATCGCCGTGATCGAGATGGCCTGCTGGGACATCAAGGGCAAGGCGCTGGGCGTGCCGGTGTGGCAGCTGCTCGGCGGCAAGGTGACCGACAAGGTCAAGGCGTACGCCAACGGGTGGTACACGACCGAACGGACGCCGGAGGCCTACCACAAGGCGGCCCAAGGGGTGATGGAGCGCGGCTACAAGGCGCTGAAGATCGACCCCTTCGGTACCGGGCACTTCGAGCTGGACCATGAGCAGACGCTGTACTCCGTGTCGCTGATCGAGGCGGTGCGGGACGCCATCGGTCCGGACGCCGAGCTGATGCTGGAGATGCACGGCCGCTTCTCCCCCGCCACCGCCGTCCGGCTGGCCAAGGAGCTGGCCCCCTTCAAGCCGGCCTGGCTGGAGGAGCCGTGCCCGCCGGAGAACCTGAAGGCGCTGGAGAAGGTCGCCGCCAAGGTCGACGTCCCGGTCGCCACCGGTGAGCGCATTCACGACCGCATCGAGTTCCGCGAGCTCTTCGAGAGCCAGGCCGTGGACATCATCCAGCCGGACGTCGGCCACATCGGCGGCATCTGGGAGACGCGCAAGCTCGCCGCCACCGCCGAGACGCACTACGTCCTGGTCGCCCCGCACAACGTCGGCGGCTCCGTGCTCACCGCCGCCTCCCTCCAGGTCGGCTTCAGTTCCCCGAACTTCAAGATCCTGGAGCACTTCAACGACTTCGCCGACGCCGAGATCAAGAAGGTGGTCAAGGGCGCGCCCGAGGTGGTCGACGGGTACTTCCACCTGTCCGACGCGCCGGGACTCGGGGTGGAGTTCGACGCCGACGCGGCCGCCGAGTTCCCGCAGCAGCAGGCCCGCTTCGACCTGTGGGCGGACGGCTGGGAGCAGCGCAAGCCGAAGGGCACCCAGTGAGCGCGTCCCAGGTCGTCATCGAGGCGCCGGGCGCGCACCGGGTCGAGGAACACACGCCCCGCGAGCCCGGTCCCGGTGAGGCGCTGGTCGCGGTGCACGCGGTCGGTATTTGCGGAAGTGATCGCGAGGTGTTCCAGGGGAACCGGCCCGAGGGGTACGTCCGCTACCCGCTGACGCCGGGCCACGAGTGGTCCGGGACGGTACAGGCGGTCGGCGCCGGAGTGCCCACCGGGCTGGTCGGCCGCAAGGTGGTCGGCGAGGGCTTCAGGAACTGCCAGGTGTGCGACCGCTGCCATGCCGGCGAGACCACCCTGTGCAGCTACGGCTACGAGGAGACCGGCTTCACCCAGCCGGGCGCCATGGCCGCCACCCTCACCCTGCCGGCCCGGCTGCTGCACCCCCTGCCGGACGAAGCCGACCTCACCGCCGCCGCGCTCCTGGAGCCCGCGGCCTGTATCGCGGCCGCCGCCCTGAAGGGCAACGCCCAGCCGGGTGAGCGGGTCGCGGTGGTCGGCACCGGGACGCTGGGCATGTTCGCCGTGCAGTTCCTGCGCGCGATCTCGCCGGGCGAGCTGCTGGTCGTCGGCACCCGGAGCGACCGGGAGGCGCTCTCCCGGCAGTTCGGGGCCACCGACTTCCGTACCAAGGGCCAGGAACTGCCCGACGACTTCGACGTGGTCATCGAGACCGCCGGGTCCGCGTCCGCCGCGCGCACCGCCGCCTCCCTGCTCAGGCGCGGCGGACGCCTGGTCCTGACCGGCATCCCGGCCGCGGGCGCCGACGGCCTCGACCCGACCGACCTCGTCGTA
This sequence comes from Streptomyces sp. NPDC007162, assembly GCF_040634175.1. Taxonomy (NCBI): domain Bacteria; kingdom Bacillati; phylum Actinomycetota; class Actinomycetes; order Kitasatosporales; family Streptomycetaceae; genus Streptomyces; species Streptomyces sp. NPDC007162. The sequence goes on along the minus strand of NZ_JBEYFC010000676.1, from coordinate 352 downwards.
CGGCAGCTGGAGGTGCACACCGTCTTCGGAGCGCCGCCGGACGCCTGGGCGCACACGGTACGGGTCTTCGGGGCCGGTCTCCTCGACCCGTTGCCACTGGTCACGCACGAGCTGCCGTTGACCGAGTTCCCGCAGGCCATCGAGCTGATGGGAGCCGGTGATCCGAAGGTGGGCAAGGTGCTGCTCCGCCCCTGAGTCGTACGCCGGTCGCGGCGTGCCCTGACCTCGCCGGGGCCGGCGTACCACCACACCGTTTTTTCACCCGAGTCCTCACCGTGGACGTGCTGTTCTCCTGGGCGCTGGTGGCGCTGTGGCTGCTGGTGCGGGAGCCACTGGTGGCACTCCTCCCCCG
>NZ_JBEYFC010000675.1:0-4048 GCF_040634175.1 Streptomyces sp. NPDC007162 | reverse complement strand
GAAGCGATCCAGCCGGCGAAGGGCTGTCTGGCCAGCAAAAAGGAAAGGGCGGCGCTGATCAGGCATCGCCCCGTCATGGCTGATTGGCCAGGCGTAGTGGTCCCAGGTCCTTGAGCTTGCGCTCCAGGGAGTCAAGGCGCGGCAGGGCCATTGTGTCGTCCTCCGCGGTCAGGTCGACGGTGATCTCAGACCCTTTGCGGGCGGGCTGAAGGGACGGCCGGGAGCGCACGGGCAGCTGTTCCGGCGCCGCTATGGCAGGCTCCGCGGAGGCCTGGGCGGGCGCCCGCTCGACCTGGTGCACCTCGTCCTGCCGGCCGGCCCGCCCGACGAAGCCCCGGTGGCCGCGGCTTATGGCCTTGAGCTGGGCCCGCTCCAGACGGTCCTGCTCGCGGCGGCGCATGCGGTTCTCCTCCTTCTGCCGCTTGTCGTCGCGCACCTCCTCGACCGCCTCGTCCAGGCTGCGCACGCCCTCCAGGAGCATCAGCGACCACGCCTTGTAGGTCTCACGGGGGGCACGCAGCCAGCGCACGATGCGGATCTGCGGCAGCGGACGCGGCACCAGGCCCTGCTCGCGCAGGGCGGCCTTGCGGGTCTGCTTCAGGGCGCGGTCGAAGAGGACGGCCGCGGACAGCGACATGCCGGCGAAGAACTGCGGAGCGCCGTCGTGGCCCCCGCCCCTAGGCGCGTGCACCCAGTTGAACCAGGCGGATGCGCCCGCGAACGTCCACACGAGGATCCGGGAGCCGAGCGCGGCGTCACCGTGGCTCGCCTCGCGCACCGCGAGGACGGAGCAGAACATCGCGGCGCCGTCCAGACCGAACGGCACCAGGTACTCCCAGCCGCCGGAGAGGTTGAGGTTCTGCTGGCCGAAGCCGACCAGCCCGTGGAAGGAGAGGGCGGCGGACACCGCCGCGCAGCAGAACAGGAGGACGTAGGCAGCGGTGGCGTAGATGGCCTCCTTGCGCCGACGCCGCTCCTCGCTGCGCTCCCACGAGTCGTCCTTCGCGTGCTCTCCGCCGGACCGCTTGGAGCGCGTCAGCACCGCCACCGCGACCAGCAACCCCAGGAGCAGTACGGCGCCGGGTAGCAGCCAGTTCAGCGATATGTCGGTCAGTCTCATCTAGGGGTCCCTTGCATTGGGATAGGGCGTAACGCCCGCCATAGTGGCCCAATCCCAGCGGCCCTCAAGGGGTTTCGGGGCAAGAGGCCGCCAAGGAAGTGCAAGGGGATGCTCCAGGGCAGCGTTCTGCTCGAACTGCCGCGTGAGGGGCGGGAGTTGAGTTCGAGTAAGACTACCCATACGGGTGGTTCCTCGGAAAGTTCCTGCGACGAGTGAGGAAGTTGTGAATTCCCTGTCGACGCAGCGGCGGTCCTGCCTCCCGCGATCTTAGTGGATCCGGGGCGGTGCCCCGTCCCCCCGGGTGCCCTGAGTGCGCCTCAGGCCGCCGCGGCTGCCGTGAGTTTGGCGATCCGTTCGTCGTCGCGGGTCCGCGGGCAGGTGGCGCAGGTGTCCTCGGGGCGCAGGGTGTAGTACATGCAGCAGCTCACCCGGTCCCGGGTCGGCAGTGGCTCGCCGGCCGGCCCGGACAGCACCCGGAAGGCCGCGGAGCCGGCGTACGGCCCGGTGGTCCCGGGGAGCAGCGCCGCCAGCTCCCGGACGGCCCGCTCCTCCTCGCCGAGCAGACCGGCGACGTACCAGAGCCCCTCCACGATCTCGTCGGTCGCCATGCCCCACAGGGCGCGACCGCGCCGCCGCATCCGGGGGCCGAAGCCGCCGAGCACCGGTTCCAGGTGCTCGGCCACGGCCGCCCTGACCTCCGCCCGCAGCGCCTCCTCGCCGCCGACGACGACCGCGCCGGGCAGCGCCGCCGCCGGATCCCCCGGGAGGCAGGCGAAGGAGGCGACCCGTACGGCCATCCGGCCCGCCACGCGGTCGTACGACACCTCGGTCGCGGGGAGGCGGGGGACCCGGCGGTCCAGGAACCAGAGGAGGGTGATCAGCAGGCAGGCGGCCCAGCCGTAGCGGTGCAGGCCGAAACCCGCGACCACGTCGGGGCGGCCGGGCTGTCCGTGGTCCCGCAGGATCTGGTCCGCGTCCCAGGCGAGGAAGGCGTCCAGGCCGGGGCCACCCGCCGCGAGTTCGGCCGCGCCGACCCAGCCGCCGCCCCGGGGCGCCGTTTCGTCCGGCGCCAGCTCCGTGACCGCCAGGTCGGGACAGACCTCGGTGAGGCGGGCGTAGGCGGCGGAGACGGGGGAGGGCATGGTGACCACCGATCGGATGCGGATGTGGGCCGACTGCCGGATTAAGTAAGGCTTACCTTACCCGTTCGTTCGTGAGTTTGAACCAGCGCCTTGTGCGCCTAAGGTGCTTGACGGACAAGTAACAACCCGCCGTTAATGACCCAAGTGCCGACGACCCGAGGAGGGCCCGTGGACCAGCGCGCGCACGCGGCTCCCGCCGAGACGGCCAGGGTGCCCGCGCAGTCGCGGTCCGGGCAGACGGCGCGGGAGGCGGGTGGACACCCCGCCGGTGCGTCGGCCGTGCGCGGTGAGCACACGCACGGCGAGCGGCCCGTTCCGCAGCCCCGGCCCGCCGTGCAACGGGCGTCCGTGCGCGGGCAGATCCTCGACGCGCTGCGCACCGCGCTGATGAGCGGGGAGTTGCTGCCCGGCGAGGTGTACTCGGCGCCGGCGCTGGGGGAGCGGTTCGGGGTGTCCGCGACGCCGGTGCGCGAGGCGATGCAGCAACTGGCCCAGGAGGGCGCGGTCGAGGTCGTGCCCAACCGGGGCTTCAGGGTCGTGGAACGGGGAGCGCGGGAACTGGCCGAACTGGCCGAGGTGCGGGCGCTGATCGAGGTGCCGGTGATGGTGCGGCTGGCGCGCAGTGTGCCGGCCGAGCGGTGGGCCGCGTTGCGGCCGCTGGCCGAGGAGTCGGTGCGGGCGGCGGCGACGGGGTGCAGGGCGACGTACGCGGAGGCCGACCGGGCGTTCCACCGGGCGGTGCTGGGGCTCGCGGGCAACGAGCAGCTCGTGCAGATCGCGGAGGACCTGCGGCGGCGGGCGGTGCCGCTGCGCGGGGCGCGGGCCGAGATGATGTCGGACGCGGCGGAGCACTCGGCGTTGCTCGAGGCGTTGGTCGCGAGGGATCTGGAAGCGGTACGGGCGCTGGTGGTGGGGCATTTCGCCGACGCGTGGTGAGTCGGTGGGGGCGGTTGCGCGGAGTCTCGCCGCAGCGGCACCCTGCCAACGCTGGTGAGTGCCACCCCCCGCCCACGCCTTTATGCCGTTGCCGCTCCCGGTGTCGGTGGGGTCAGCTGCCTTGCCAGCCACGTCGGGACGCCGCCCAGGAGGCGGAACAGCCGGCCCGCCTCCTCGCGCAGGCGGGACGCCTCCGGTTCGGACTCCGTCTCGGCCAGGGACGCCAGCGCGGGGGCCGTGCCGACCAGGTAGCCCAGTTCCTCCCTGATGCGCAGCGACTCGGCGAAGCCGTGCCGGGCCTCGGTCAACTCGCCGTCGCGCAGGGCCAGTCCGGCCAGGTGGCGCCAGGTGAAGGAGAGCAGCAGCGGGTCGGCGTGCGCGGTGGCGGCCGCGTGCGCCCTGCGGTAGGCGGCGCGGGCCGCCTGCGGGGACAGGGTCAGGTTCTCCGCCAGCAGCCCCCGCCGGAAGTCGAGCAGGGCCCGTCCCGAAGTCCCCGGCGGGATCAGCGCCGCCGCCCTGCCGAGCGCGGCCCGCGCCTCGTCGGCCCGGTCGCGGACCCCGTGCAGGGTGGCCGCGTAGGCGAGTTGGCCGCGTTCGCAGGCGGCGGCGCCCCGCTCCTCGTCGGTACGGGCCTGCGCCTCCGCCGTACGCAGCGCGTCCTCCGCCTCTTCCCAGCCCCGTTCGGTGTACAGGCACCGCTCGACCATCAGCCCCGCCCGCTGCAGCGAGTACGCCGGGGTGTCCGACGGCAGCAGGGCCGCCGCGTCGGCCCAGCAGGCCCGCGAGCGCAGCCTCGACATCAGCAGTGAGGACAGCACCATCACCGCGCCGATCGACAGGTCGATGCCGG
>NZ_JBEYFC010000674.1:0-4084 GCF_040634175.1 Streptomyces sp. NPDC007162 | reverse complement strand
GCGGTGTCTCGACTCCGCCGCCCGGGCCCGTCGGCCTACGATCCGCTGCCGACCTGCTGGTTGTAGCCGGCCACGATGTTCTCCAGGGCCTTGTCGGGCGACTGCTGGCCGTTGATCGCCTTGCCGAGCTCCGTCTTGGTCGGGTCGGTCGTCAGGCTCTTGCCCTTCAGCACCCAGTCCGTCTGCGCGCCGTTGAAGTAGCCGGAGATCGGGGCGTAGAGCGGGATCTCCTCGTTGTACAGCTTGAACGCCGCCTGCGCCGCCGGGGCGGTGAAGGGGTACTTCGGCGTCAGGCCGCTCTCGACCGGGAGGAACCCGGAGCTCTCGACGAGCTCGGTGTACTGCTTCGGGTCGTACACCCAGGTCATGAACTTCTTCGCGGCGGTGGCGGCGGCGCCGTTGTTGTTGAAGCCCACCATCAGGCCGCCGCTGTTGACGTCACTGGCCTGCACCGGCTGGGCAGGGGTCGGGACGCTCGCCCAGTCGAACTTCTTGATGCTGTCCGCGAAGGCGGCGACCTGCCAGACGCCGGACCAGTAGGCGACGACGTCACCGCTCTGGAACATGGCCGACGGGTCGGCACCGCTGGTCCACACCGACTTCGGCATGGTCTTGTCGTCGTTCCAGCCGACGAAGGTGTTCACGGCCTTCTTGGTCGCGTCGTCCACGGAGAACTTGCCGGAGGAGTCCGCGTGGACGTACTTGCCGCCCATCTCGTACACCATGGCGCGCAGTCGCGACGGCGACTGGTCGAAGGTCAGGGAGTACTTGGCACCGGTCTTCTCGCGGACCTTGTTCGCCGCCGCGATGAAGTCGGTCCAGGTCCAGGTCTTGGAGGGCGAGGTCGGGAAGGGCACCTTGGCCTTCTCGAACAGCGACTTGTTGATGAAGAGGCCGGACGCGGTGACGTCCGAGGGGATGGCCAGCACCTTGCCGGAGGAGTCCTTGGCGAGGAAGTTGGCGTTGATGTTGTAGCTCTTGTTGCCGGCGATGGAGCTCAGGTCGATGAGCTTGCTCGACCAGATCGGGTCCAGCGCCGGGACGGCCGCGACGTCGGGCAGGGAGTTCGCCTGCGCGGCGTTGTGCAGCTTCGTGGTGTAGCCGTCGTAGGGGATGTTGACGAGCTTGACGCTGACGCCGGCTTCCTTCTTGTACTGCGCCGCCAGCTTCTTCCAGCCCGCGTCCTGACCGGGGACCGTGGAGATCCAGAAGGTCAGGGACTTGGAGTTGCCGCCCGAGCCGGACCCCGACCCGCAGGCGGAGAGCAGAAGGGCACCTGCCGCGGCCGCGGCAGCGAGGGGAACCACACGGCGTATGCCGCCGCGGCCGAGTCGGCGGGAGCGCCGCACACCCACACTGGTCATCTTCGATCCCTTTTCGTCGTTGGGGACGGAGCACGGCGCCGACGGAGGCGGCACGGGTGCATTTTGCAGGAGATTTCGCTTTCCGGGGGCACGGCCTCGCCCGGCCGCATCGTCCGCGCGGGGCGAGCTCCCCGGCCATCCTGGCCGTCACCGCACGGACACGCCCTCGTGCGGTTGCCGTACGTCGTGCACGGACTGGGAGGCTCACCCCAAGCCGGCGTCCCGGCCGACTTAGAAAGCGCTTGTCCGGACATTGGCAGACGAAGTCGGAGGCCGTCAATCCTTCACCTGCACGCCTTCGGTCACGGTTTGGACTCCCTTGGCCACGGCGAGCCGGGCAGCCCCTACGACAGTACCGAGATCGCCGATCTGGCTGCTGACGACCTCGGTGGGCCAGCTCAGCCGGCCCAGCTCGGCCCGCACGCCGGGCAGCAGCCTCGGATCCGCGCCGGTGCTGCCGCCCAGCACGAGGAGCCCGGGGTCCAGTACGGCGGTCACGGCGGCGGCCAGCCGGCCCACGTCCGCGGCGTGCCGGGCGACGAGGGAGCGGGCGGGCTCCCGGCCCTCGGCGGCCAGTGCGAAGAGCCGCTCGGCGGTGCGCGGGCGCGGGCCGTCGTCGGCCCGCCAGGCCTGTGCGGCCCGGCGCAGCAGGGCCTGTGAGCCCACATAGGCCTCCAGGGCCTCCTGGCGGGGCTCCCGGTCGTCGTCCCAGGGGTAGGGCAGCCGGGCGAGCTCGCCGGCGGCGCCGTTGGCGCCGCGCAGCACCTGGCCGCCGATCACGATGCCCAGACCGATACCGACCCCGATCCGCAGGTAGCCGAAGGTGCGCCGGCCCCGGGCCGCTCCCTCGTGCAGTTCGGCGAGGGCGGCGCAGTTCACGTTGTTCTCCAGGTGGACGGGGACGCCCGGCGGCAGCGCGACGGACACCGCGTCGAAGACGGGCCCGGCCTTGGCGGTGGCCGGGCGCATGCCGCCCCCGGACCGGTCGGGCTCGGTGACGTCACCGACGGCGACCACGATGGCCCGCAGCGGGGCGCCGGCCGGCAGCGCTTCCAGCGCCTCGCGGACGGCGTCGGCGGCCCGGGCCCGCGGTGTGTCGGCCTCGGCGAGCAGGGTGCCGTCCAGGGCGCAGCCGCGCACCCGGGTGCGGGCCGGGCCGAGGTCTACGGCGAGCACCGAGCCGGAGGCGGGGCCGAGGTTGTAGACGGCGGCGGAGCGGCCGGTGCCGCTGGAGGCGGTGCCGGAGTGGGTGGCCAGCCTGGCCCCCTCCAGTTCCGCGACGGCGGCGGAGACCGTCGGTTTGGACAGGCCCGCGAGGCTCGCCAGCTGCGGCCGGGTGGCGCTGCCGGCCTGGGCCAGTACGGCGAACACCGCCCCGGCGCTCTCGGTGAGACGGGGGGCCTCAGCCACGACGTGTTCCACAGTTCCCCCATGGGTCAGGGGCCGCGCTCCCGGGCGTGCACGGGATGCGGCGATGCGGTGCCCTCGTGCCGCGCGGTGGTGCCCCTCGACAACGTCCCGTCGATCGAGCGCGCGGCAACTCTTGACGCACTGTACTTCGTTAGTTAACTTCCTAACGAAGTACACGGTACTCGCCTGCCGTGCTCCGAAAGAAGTCCGTCCCGGGACTTCCCGATTCGCTCAACTCCCGTTCGTCCAGGCGCGGTTCGCCCACCGTCGCAGCCAGGGCCGCGGTAGGTGGCGGTTGCCCGTTGAACAGCGGCGCCGGTGCCTGCCATGGTCTTCGGCGCTCTGTACCCAGACGACGAAAGAGGATCCGTGCCGGACGCTCCTTCCTCCCCGCTCGTGGTCGGTGTCGACGTCGGCGGCACCAAGACCCATCTCCGTGCGCTCGCCGGCGCGGAGCAGGTCGCCGACCACGTCCGTCCGAGCAGCGGCTGGCGGCCGCACGATCCGGCCGCGGCCGCCCGGTGGCTGACCGAGCTGGTCCGTGACGCACTGCCCGTCCATGCCCGCCCCGCCGCACTGGCGGTCGGCGGGCATGCCTGTGAGACCCCCCGCCAGTGCGCCTGGATCGCCGCCGAGCTGCGGGACCTCCTCGGCGTACCGGTCCGGGTGGTGGGCGACGCCGAGCTCCTCGTACCCGCCGCCGGCCTGGACAAGGGCGTCGGCCTGGTCGCCGGCACCGGCTCGGTGGCGGTCGGCCGGAGCGCCGACGGCAGCCCCGTGCAGGTGGGCGGCTGGGGCGCGGTGCTCGGCGACGAGGGCGGCGCCGCCGGCCTGGTCCGGGAGGCCGCCCGCGCCGTCTGGGCCGCGCACGACCGCGGTGAGGCACCCGACGCGCTCGCGACCGGCCTGATCGCCGCCTTCGAGGTGGCCGAGGTGCCCGCGCTGGGGGCCGCCCTGGAGAGTGCCACCGACGTCTCGGCCCAGTGGGGCCGGCACGCCCCGGCGCTGTTCGCGGCGGCCGACGCGGGCTCCCTGATCGCCCGGGACGTGATAGCCGAGGGCGGCCGTGCGCTCGCCGCCCTGGTGGCCCGGCTGGCCGCCCGCGGCCTCGCCGTGGACGACGTCGTGGTGGCGGGCGGCACGATCCTCTCCCAGCCGCGCCTGTACGAGGCCTTCGCCGCCGCACTCGCCGAGGCCGTGCCCGGAGCCCGGCCGCAGCCGCTGCGCAGCGGCCGGGGACGCGGCCGTGGGTCGCGGCGTTGTTCGCCAGTTCGGCGACGATGTGCGCCGCCGGGTCCAGTGGGAGTTCC
>NZ_JBEYFC010000673.1:0-4102 GCF_040634175.1 Streptomyces sp. NPDC007162 | reverse complement strand
GCGTGGACGGCCGCCAGCGCTTCGGCGAGCCCCGCGGGAGAGCTTTCGCCCCCCCCTCGGCAGGGGAGCCACCGCTTCAGGTGTTCGGGATCACTGCATCACGGCGATGGCGAGCGCACGCCGGGCACGCCGCGAGGCGCGCTCCGCCCTGCGCTGCATCCGGCGAGCGGTCGCCAGGCGCGCGGCCTGACGTTCCCGCTCGGCCTCGTGCAGTCGCTCGCGCATATGCGCACGAGCCAAGGCTTCTGGGATGAGTTGCATCTCTCGGGTCCTGTTCTGACGCGAGCCGGTGGCGGCACCGGCAGTGGTGAAGTCTGGGGTCGCGGAGCCTGCGGGCTCGCTGGTGGACGGCTTCATCGGGGCCTGCTTCTTGGGGTCGTGCGTGAGGGGGCGGTCGATCGTTCCGAGGATGTTCATGCCGTGACCGGGTTCTTGCGCGGGCGGCCACGCGGCCGCTTGCGGGCGACGACGACCCCCTGGACGAACAGCTCGCCACCCCAGACGCCCCAGGGCTCACGCCGCTCCTTGGCACCGGCGAGGCAGGCCTCGATCAGCGGGCAGGTGCGGCAGAGGGACTTGGCGTACTCGACGTCGGCCGGCGACTCGGCGAAGAAGACCTCCGGGTCGTAGGAGCGGCAGGGGACGGGTACGCCGAGGTTCTCGATGGCGTCGTCGAGCGCGGTGAGCGCGGTGAGCGGGATCAAGGTGGAGTCCTCCGTGAGGCCGGGCGGGGGGATCGTTTCGGAAGGCGGTACGGACGGGGCGTGCGCTTCGAGTTGCACGGATGTTCTTCCTCGTCTGGTCGTTCCGGTCGGTGGACCGGTTGGCGGCTGGTACCGGGTTCTGCTCTTGCCCCGAGGCCCCTTCGCTCCGCTCTCCCCGTTCGGGGAAAACAGAAGGGCCGCGGATCCCGGATGGGGTTCCGCGGCCCTGAAGGCGCCGGCCTGATCGATCAGGCTGGATCACTCCAGGGTTCTGGCCCACGGAAGGCCCACATCAGGTGGTGCTGCGTCGTCTGCTTCCGGTCTTCGGCACCGGCTGCCGTAAAGGCATAGGCCTTGGCCTGTGCCTTTACTGCTTCCAGCGCCTGGGTCGGTCGCTCGTTGCCCTCACGGACGGGAAGACCCGCGAGAGAGACAACGGAGGACGCCGGACGCACGGCAGAGATGCCGGACAGACCGGTGCCCAGGTTCGAGACGCCGAGCATGCACACGGAGACGGCCGAGAGATCGGTCATTTTGGCCGCGCTGATGGTGGTCTTGATGCTGATCACTGGACTCGCCTCCTCTCGGCGTCTAGGGGACTGGGGTGAGCCAGCCCACTCGGATATGCAAGTACAACACGGAACCGGGCCTTCGAGAAGGCCGCCGCTTCCGTGCTTAGAACCTATGGGGATTGCTGGCGCATGCGCAAACTATTTTTTCGACGAGTTCGCATCAGTCGTCGACATCTGCTCCCCCAGGCTGCCGACCTGCGCAGATGGCCAGAACATCGGCGCCGTAACGGGTGAGCTTGCGCGTGCCGACGCCCGGGATGCGGGCCAGTTCGCGATCGTCGTCCGGAGCGCTCTCCGCGATGGCCATCAGCGTCCGGTCGGTGAAGACGCAGAAGGCGGGCTGGCCGCTGAGCCTGGCCTGGTCCGCACGCCAGTCACGCAGCCGTTCGTAGAGGCCCTCGTCCATGTCGGACGGGCAGTCGTCGCAGCGCATCAGCTTCATCTCGCCCGCGTCGGTCAGCGTGCGTCCGCAGACCCGGCAGCGGGCCGGGGTGCGCTGGGAGCGCCGGGGCGCGGCGACGGGGCCGCCGCCGAAGCCGCGTTCGACTCCTCCGCCACCGGTGCCCGTGCCACGGCCGACGGTGGCGGTGGAGCCCGGGCGCAGGCCGTCCAGGAAGCGGCTGGGCCTGCGGTTGGCTCTGCCGCCGGGGCTGCGGGAGAGGGACCAGGAGACATGGAGCCGTTCCCTGGCGCGGGTCACACCGACGTAGAGGAGACGGCGTTCCTCCTCGACCTGCTCGTCGGTCTTCGCATAGGTGATCGGCATCATGCCCTCGGCGACACCGACCAGGAAGACGACGTCCCACTCCAGGCCCTTCGCCGAGTGCAGGGAGGCGAGCGTGACGCCCTGGACGGTCGGGGCGTGCTGGGCGCCCGCACGCTCGTCGAGTTCGGCGACGAAGTCGGCGAGGGTGGCGGCGGGCCGGGCGGCGGCGACGTCGTGGGCGAGGTTGACCAGGGCGGCCAGTGACTCCCAGCGCTCCCTGACGGCGCCGGAGCCGGCCGGGGGCTCGGTGGTCCAGCCCTCGCCGGAGAGGACCGCCCGCACCTGGGAGGGCAGGTCCACGACGGCGTCGAGCAGTGCGTCGTTGCCGCCGAAACGGGCCGCGGCACGCAGGGAGACGCCCGCCTTGCGCACCTCGGGCCGGTCGAAGAACCGCTCGGCGCCGCGCAGCTGGTAGGACACCCCGGCGTCGGCGAGCGCCTGCTCGTACGTCTCGGACTGGGAGTTCGTCCGGAACAGGACGGCGATCTCGGCGGCCGGGACGCCGGCGCCCATGAGCTCCCGGATGCGGCGGGCGGCGCCCTCCGCCTCGGCGGGTTCGTCGGCGTACTCGGTGTAGACGGGCTCGGGTCCCGCGGGGCGCTGGGAGACCAGTTCCAGCCGGTGGTCGGCGGCCCGGCCGCTGGCCTGGGCCAGCAGACCGTTGGCGAGGTGGACGACCTGGGGGGTGGAGCGGTAGTCGCGGACCAGCTTGACGACCGTGGCCCCGGGGTGGCGGGTGCGGAAGTCGAGCAGATGGTCGGGGGTTGCTCCTGTGAACGAGTAGATGGTCTGGCTGGCGTCGCCGACCACACACAGGCTGTCGCGCTCGCCCAGCCACAGCTCCAGCAGGCGCTGCTGGAGGGGGCTGACGTCCTGGTACTCGTCGACGACGAAGTGCTGGTACTGGGCGCGCACCTGCTCGGCGATGTCGTGCCGGTCCTGCAGGATGCCGACCGTCAGCAGCAGGACGTCCTCGAAGTCGATGACCGCACGGCTGCGCTTGAGGTCCTCGTAGACGGAGTAGAGCTGGGCGATCTCGGCAGGGTCGCGCGGGGTCTCCCGGCCGGCCTTCACGGCGGCGAGCGGGTAGTCGGCGGGGACGGTCTGGGTGACCTTGGACCACTCGATCTCGGCGGTCACGTCCCGCAGCTCGCCCCGGTCGAGACGGATGCGGCAGGCGGCGGCCGCGTCGGCGACGAGCTGGACCTTGCGGTCGACGAGCCGGGGCAGTGAGCCACCGATCGCTTTCGGCCAGAAGAACTGGAGCTGACGCAGCGCGGCCGAGTGGAAGGTGCGGGCCTGCACGCCTTGGGCGCCGAGCTGGCGCAGCCGACCGCGCATCTCCCCGGCGGCGCGGTTGGTGAAGGTGACGGCGAGCACACTGGACGGCTGGAGGATGCCGGCCCGCACCCCGTAGGCGATCCGGTGGGTGATCGCCCGCGTCTTGCCGGTGCCGGCGCCGGCCAGCACGCACACCGGACCGTGCAGGGCGGTCGCCACCTCGCGCTGCTCGGGGTCGAGCCCTTCGAGCACCGCGTCGGCAGAGTCCGGTACCGGCGGGAAGAGGGAGGAGTGCGTTGCTGCTGTCACACAGCCATGCTGCCAGGTCGCCCGAGACGGCCGTGCCGGTTGTCCACAGGCAGCCCCTTGCAGTCGTACTCATGCGGCAGGCGTCGTGTCGGGCCGGTGCTGCGGGAATGGCGCGCGGGAATGGTGGGTGGGTCGCCTACGTTCTTTCTCTGGACGACCTTCCCGAGCTGCCAGAAGGAGCGCGAGCGAGATGCAGGGCACTGTGACGATGTACAGCACCACGTGGTGCGGTTACTGCCGTCGGCTGAAGAGCCAGATGGACCGCGAGGGCATCGCGTACACCGAGATCAACATCGAGCAGGACCCGGAGTCGGCCGCGTTCGTGGAGAAGGCGAATGGCGGAAACCAGACGGTGCCGACCGTGCTCTTCGGCGACGGTTCGACGCTGACGAACCCTTCGCTGGCCCAGGTGAAGCAGAAGATCGGCGCGTAGACCTTCCGCGAAGGCGGTCCCTGACCGGGTCAGGGAC
>NZ_JBEYFC010000672.1:0-4118 GCF_040634175.1 Streptomyces sp. NPDC007162 | reverse complement strand
GGGACCGCACGACTGGCTGGGCTGCTGGCTGGTCGGCAGGAGCCTCTACCAGCTGACGAGTTGACCCCCGGGGCGCGGCGGGTGCGGGTCCGCCCCGGCGGGTTCCGCACATGCGGGGCCCCGGGGTGGGTGCTGGAATGGACTGGTATCGGAGGCACCGGCCGGCCCCCGCGCTCCCGTCCCGTCCCGTCCCGTCCAGGAGGAGTGACCATGGACAGCGTCGAAGAGATGGGCCCCGTCGACTACCTGGTGATCGAGTTCCCGGGGAACAGGATGACCGGCGAGGCCTTTCCGCTGCTGGTCGATCTCGCCGACCGCCGCATCGTGCGGATCCTCGACCTGGCCTTCCTGCGCAAGGACGCCGACGGTTCGGTGACCGCGCTCGAACTACGGGATCTCGGCGACGACACGGCCGACCTGACCGTCTTCGAGGGGGCCTCCTCCGGTCTGCTGGACGAAGGCGACCTCGCCGAGGCCGGGAACGCGCTGGAGCCCGGCAACTCCGCCGCGGTCCTCGTGTACGAGAACCTGTGGGCCGCGCCGCTGGCCGCGGCGCTGCGGCGCAGCGGCGCCCAGCTGGTCGCGAACGGCCGGGTCCCGGTGCAGGCCCTGCTGGCGTCGCTCGACGCCGTCGACTGAACGGAGATGACCGACATGCCCGGACTGCTGCGCGGGGTCGCGCGCACCGCCGTCGTCGCCGGCACCGCCACGGCGGTGTCGAACCGTGTCTCACGGCGCCAGGCGGGCCGCTGGGCCCAGCAGGACTACGAGCAGCAACAGCCCGCCGCCCAGCCGTCGGCGGCACCGCCCGCGGCACCGGCCGCCGACGATGACATGTCCGCCCGGATGGACCAGCTCAAGCAGCTCGGCGAGCTGAAGGCGCAGGGGATCCTCACCGAGGAGGAGTTCGCGGAGCAGAAGCGCCGCATCCTGGGCTGACCCCCGCGGGCGTTCTGCGTCCTCAGGCCAGCTGGGCGGCGAACGCGTCGTAGGCGCGCTCGTCGAACAGGACGAACCGCACCTCCTCGACGGTGGTGTCCGTCTCCCGGACGGTGGTCACGGCGATCCGGGCGCCGTCGTCCATCGGCCAGCCGTAGACGCCGGTGGAGATGGCGGGGAACGCGACCGTGCGGGCGCCGAGTTCGTCGGCGCGCCGCAGGGACTCGCGGTAGCAGGAGGCCAGCAGTGCGGAGCGGTCCTCGGTCGTGGCGTGGACCGGTCCGACGGTGTGGATGACCCAGCGCGCGTCGAGTTCGCCCGCGGTGGTGGCGACCGCCCGGCCGGTGGGCAGTCCCTTGCCCAGGTGACCGGCGCGGAGCCTGCGGCACTCCGCCAGGATCGCGGGGCCGCCCCGCCGGTGGATGGCACCGTCGACGCCTCCGCCGCCGAGCAGCGAGGAGTTGGCCGCGTTGACGACGGCGTCGACGCTCTGCCGGGTGATGTCGCCCCGGACGAGGGTGATACGGGTCATGGCTGTCTCAGCCTCCTCCACACGGCCTTCGCCGCGTTGTGCCCCGACATGCCGTGCACACCCGGGCCGGGCGGGGTCGCCGACGAGCAGATGAAGACAGCAGGGTGCGGGGTGGCGTAGGGGAACAGGGAGAGCTTGGGGCGCAGCAGCGCCTGCAGGCCGGTGACCGCGCCGGTGCCGATGTCGCCGCCGACGTAGTTGGCGTTGCGGGCGGCGAGTTCGGCGGGTCCGGCGGTGGCGCGGGCCAGCACCCGGTCCCGGAAACCCGGGGCGAACCGCTCCAGTTGACGCTCCATCACCTCGGTGAGGTCGCCGGTCCAGCCGTTCGGCACGTGGGCGTACGCCCAGAACACCTGCTTGCCCTCGGGGGCCCGGCTCGGGTCCGCCACGCCGGGCTGGACGGTGATCATGAACGGCCGGCCGGGGGCGCGGCCCTCACGGGCGGCGGCACGCAGGGCGGCGCCGATCTCCGCGCTGTCCGCGCCGATCTGCACGGTCCCGGCGCGGCGGGCCTCCGGGGCGGTCCAGGGGACCGGTCCGTCCAGCGCGTAGTCGACCTTGAAGACGCCGGGGCCGTAGCGGTAGCCCTGGTAGTAGGTGCCGAAGCCGGCGATGCGGGCGAGGGCGGTGGGCGAGGTGTCGAAGACGTACGACCGCGCGGGCGGCAGGTCGTCGAGTCGCTTGACCTCGTAGTCGGTGTGGATCGCGCCGCCGAGGTCCTTCAGATAGGCGGCGAGGGCGTCGGAGACGGCCTGGGAGCCGCCCTGGGCGACCGGCCAACCGCGGGCGTGCGCCGCGAGCGCGAAGACCAGGCCGACGGCGCCGGTCGCGAAGCCGCTGAGCGGGGCCATGACATGGGCGACGAGCCCCGCGAACAGCGTCCTGGCCCGCTCTTCGCGGAACCGGCGCAGCAGCAGCGTGGCCGGTGGCAGTCCGGCCAGGCCGAAGCGGGCGAGGGTGACCGGGTCACGGGGCAGCGCGGTCGTCGGCAGCGACATGAAGTCCCGGGCCAGCGTGTCCCACTTGGGCAGGAACGGCTCGACCAGCCTGCGGTACGTGCCGGCGTCGCGCGGCCCGAAGGAGGCGGCCGTCTCGGCGACGGAGCGGGCCAGCACGGCGGCGCTGCCGTCGGGGAAGGGGTGGGCCATGGGCAGCTCGGCGTGCAGCCAGCGAAGGCCGTAGCGCTCCAGGGGCAGGGCCCGGAAGGCGGGTGAGTTGATACCGAGCGGGTGCGCGGCGGAGCACGGGTCGTGCCGGAAGCCGGGGAGGGTGAGCTCCTCGGTGCGGGCGCCGCCGCCGACGCTGTCCCGCGCCTCGAAGAGGGCGACGGAGAAACCGCGCCGGGCCAGCTCCACGGCGGCCGTCAGGCCGTTCGGCCCCGCCCCCACCACGACCGCATCGAGCATCGACGGCACCTTCGGACCCCTTCGTCAGCCGATGGCCACTGGGTCTCAGGATATGCCGGAGGACTGACACTCTCCCCGCTCGGGCTACCAGTGCGGGTTCTGCAGCAGGTCCACGACCCGGTGGGCGGTGGCCGCGTCGCGGGCCGCGGTGAACGGCAGGGCGTTGTCGCCGGTGACGCGGAACGGCACGCCGTCCCGGGTGAGGTGGGCGCCGCCCGCCTCCTCCACCAGAAGCAGCCCGGCCGCGTGGTCCCAGGCGGCCTCCCAACTGAACGCGGTGGCGTCCGACTCGCCCCGGGCGACGGCGAGATACTCCAGGCCCGCCGAGCCGCAGGGGCGCGGGGCCACGCCGTCGACCCACAGGGCGAACAGCTCGCGCTTCTGCGCGTCGGTCGTGTAGTCCGGGTGCGAGGTGGCTATCCGCAGGTCCCGGCCCTGCTCGGGGGACCCGGAGACCAGCCGGACACCGTCGAGGTGGGCGCCCTTGCCCCGCACCGCCGTGGCGAGTTGCTCGCGGGCCGGGGCGTAGGTCCAGGAGGCCAGCAGGACGCCCCGGTGGGCGAGCGCGACCAGGGTGCAGAAGCCGTCCTCGCCGCGCACGAACTGGCGGGTGCCGTCGACCGGGTCGACGATCCACACCGGCGCGTCGCCCTGGAGCGCCTCGTACGTCTCCGGGTCGGCGTGCACGGCCTCCTCGCCGACCACCACGGAACCGGGCAGCAGGGCGCCGAGAGCCTCGGTGAGGTACCGCTCGGCGAGCCGGTCGGCGTCCGTCACCAGGTCGTGCGGTCCGGCCTTCTGGTCGACCTCGTGGTCGGCGAGCCTGCGCCAGCGGGGCAGGATCTCGGTGCGGGCCGCCTTGCGGATCGCGTCCTCGACGTCGACGGCGTGCCGGAGGAGAAACTCGTCGATGGTCTCCATTGCTTCGATCATGCCTCCATGAGAGCACGTGCCACTGACAATCCACGCCGCCCGCATGTACGAGCGATGGAATCCGGCGGAACAGACGGCGCCGGCGATCAAGCGCGTCGAGGGGCCAGGGGGTCAGCGCCCCACCGCGTACCCCTGCATCCCGCGGGGGTTGGCCGCCGCCGAGAGCACCCCGGTCCGCGGGTCCCGGGCCACCGCGCACAGCCGCCCCTCCGACCAGCCGGGGCCGACCGTCACGTCATGGCCGCGCCGGCGCAGCTCGGCCACCACCCCGGGGTCCGTCCGGGACTCGACGGTCACGCTGCCGGGGC
>NZ_JBEYFC010000671.1:0-4124 GCF_040634175.1 Streptomyces sp. NPDC007162 | reverse complement strand
ACGTGATGTGGGCACTCCTGCGCGACAACAGAGTCTTCACCCCCGCCCCGCCGGTCGCGCAGGCGGCTTGACTCAGTCATTGAAACTCCTCGTCGGGCGGTCGCGCATCCGGCGGTTGCGTATCGGAGGGACACGCACCCGGCGGTCTCACGTCGGACGGTGTGGTCTCCAGGGGGAAGCGGAGCCGGTGGGCGACCACGTCGGCGGCGACCACCGAGATCCGTATCCCCCGGGCGTACGCGTGGGCGCGCAGCCGGATGAACGCTTCCTCGACGCCGACGCCGAGCTGGACCATGAGGACGCCGGTGGCCTGGTCGATCTCGGCCCGGTAACCGCCCAGGTCATCGAAGGGCGCGGGGTCCGGCCGGTCCGTGCCGGCCACGTCGGTGCCGGACGCGCCGGTTTCGGACGGGACACCCGCCTCACCGATCCCGGCGTCGAGCAGAAGCAACGTGGCAGTGTCGGCGAAGGCCATCGCGTCGGCCACCTCGTCCGCGTCCAGCTCGACCGAGCTGCTGGAGTACAGGTCGAGTACGCCGGGGCTGATGGCACCGATCTGCAGGGGGAAGGCGAAGACCGCCCTGGCTCCGGCTTCCAGGGCCGCGTCGGCGAACACCGTCCAATGCCGTTGCAGTTCACCGGCCAACAAGTCGGTGCACAGGACCGAGGAGCCGAGGACAAAGGCATCCACGCACGGCCCCTCGCCCAGTGTGAGCTGGAGTTCTTCCAGCTGCTGACTGACGGAGTCGGTGCTGTACAGCGGATGACTCGCCCGCCCGCGGGACATCGCGGACACCCCGGCCCCGCCGACCGGCAGCGCCGCCACCGCCGCCGTACACACGTCGAGGAGGCCGACCCGGGCGCCGCGCAGGGCCGCCTGCTCGGCCACGAGAACCCGGATCCGCGCCGACCGGCTGCCGGGGATCACGGTGACCACCGGATCAAAGGGGGAACTGGCGCCAAGAACACGGCACCGTCGGCCGGCCCGCGGACGTTTCCGACGTCCTTCCTGCGCCAGGAGCGGAGAGAGGCCACGCTCGGCTCGTCGGCCCGGTCCGCCAAGGCGACACCGAGTGATGCCTGGCGCTCGGAGAGGAGCGGGTCCTGCAACCGTCGGGCCACATCCCGGTGCCGCTCGTGCCGGTGAACCAGGAGCCCGGCGAAGCCGGCGCCGGTGATCCGGCCGACGGCGGGCGGGCGCACTCCGTCGAATCCCGGCCACCCGAAGCCGTCATCGCCTACGACACGGGGGGCTGGGACCGCGTGGGGGAGCCGCCGGTGCCGCCGCCCTGGGGAAGATCCGAACCCGCAGCCCTCCAGGGCCGCGGTCTCCGCGATCACCACGGCGAATCCGGGCTGCTGTACGGCGACGGCGAGACGTCCTGGACGGACTTCCGGGCTCGGCTCGAGAGCATCTTTGTCGAACGCCGCTGCGCGGGACCCCGCGACGGACCCGCGAGATCCCCGCGGGAACAGACGGCCTGCCAGCGGGCTGGACCGGCTCGGGCACATCGCTTCTACGGCGGGCTGCTCGCAACCGCCTCCGCTCCACGGCTGACCGCGGGCTGGAGAGGTGATCATGGCGTCCCCGCCCGCTGGAGGGGACGAGAGCGGCGCGAGCGGTCGCGAGCCCTCCGGCGGATGGACAGCCGCACAGAATAAGGCATGACACCTCTGTTCCAGCCGTTCAGGTGTTCTCGGGACCGCTACCGGGCACCGGACGCGAGGCGCCGGGCTTGGTACCCGGCGAGGTGCGACCGAGGTCGGGGCGTACGAACACATGAGTGGGTCACCAGGTCTGAGTTCCGCGCTACGAGGCTCGGTGCCCGACAGGGATCTCCTCGAAGATGCGACGGGTCCGGACGAGAATCCGCTCCCGTGGCATCGTGGTCAGCAGGCCGTGCGTCCACCGGGGTCCTGGGCGTCCGCTCACCAGCATAGTCCCCGGCCCTTCGCTGCGGTGGGTCCGAACAGGCCGGAATCCGGCAACCGGGCGGCTGCGGAAAGGCATCGGAGGAATCCGGGGCGAGCCGAATGTGAGGGAGCAGGTAGACCAGCAGCGGGAAGTCGACGAGCAGGGCGATGGCCAGGCCCGCGAAGAACAGCAGTGCCCCGTCCCGCCCCACCCGCGATCCTGACCTTGTCGGCGGTCCAGCAGACCGCACTGATCGCGAACACGGATCTGCCCATCGCGACCAGCCCGACCACGCCGAGACCGACCAGCACACCGGCATCCTTGAGCTTGAGCTGGGCCGGGTTTCCCGGTCCTCCTCCTTCTGCCACACCGCGCGCAGACACCCGCGCAGTGCGCCGACCTGCCGATCACGAGCAGCAGCGCGCCCGCGATGAGTCCGACGCGTCCGGCATGCGCGACGAGGCCATTCACGTTCAGCAGGTCGGAAAGGCCCGGTGCCTGGGCCCCAGGTGCCTTCCCACACCGTGCACTGCGCCACGATTGGCAGGACGATGGCATCAGGCTCGATCAGGTCGCCGTGGAGTTCGCCCCCGACAGCACATCGGAGACCGGACTCGGCGGGGGCTACGACGTACCGTCGTTCGAGTTCGCCGCCCGGTTCGGCCTGCGCCAACTACCCGGCACCGTGGATCTCGTGTGCTTGGACGGCCGACGTGCCTCCGCAGTTTTCCGCGCAGACAAGCCCTGGCGCGGCCACCTGCTCTACATGCGCCGCGATCTCGTTGAGCGTTTCGCCGGTGATCGCCGCATCATGCAGGTGGCCTGGGGCGAGCGCGAGGTGGCCGTCGACTGGCATTCTCCTCCTTCATGGGTACGCGCGGCGCAGCGCAGCCACGCGAACGTGTGGCGTCATATTCGGATACTCACGGCAGTTCAGTGCAGTACCGAGAATTAAGGGGTCGTAGGCGGCCAGGGCCCGACTTCTAGTGCCGGTAAGACGGGTCACAGGCTGTCCTCATTGCCGGTCACGAGTGGGCGGAGACGCATCTCGGCGTCAGCCTGCTCCGGCCAGGGTGGGCGCAGGTTCGGACGAAACCATCCGGCTGCGGTCGGGTCATGCCATTGCGCTGAGATCGACGGGACGGTTGTGCAGTGCCGTCCCGAACGGGGGTCTGACTCTTGAGATCTTTGACCGAAGTGTCCAGTCACGGACTTGTCGACTGTCGTTGCGGGATGGTTTCTGCTGTCACCGAGCCACGGGGCGTGTCCCTATAGGGGCCTCGCCGAGTTTCAGGCGCCACCACGGTTCAGACCGCCCGAGCGGGCCGGTGCCATCCACTCAGCATGTCACCACGCGGGAGGCGAACCACCTTGACGACCAGACAGCGCAGCACCTCCTCCAGTGCGGATCCTCCCGTGCGGAGAGAGGTCGTACTGGGCGTGGACACGCACGGTGAGGTGCACGTCGCCGCCGTGGTGTCCCCGCTGGGGAAGATCTTGGGCACCGAGTCCTTTCCGGCGACGGCGGCCGGCTACCGACAGTTGCTCGTGTGGGCCCGCAAGCGGGGTATGGTGCGCCGGGCCGGTGTGGAGGGCACCGGCACCTTCGGCGCGGGCCTGTCCCGCTACCTGCTGGCTCAGCAGGTCGAGGTGTCTGAGGTGAACCGGCCCGACCGCTCGGCCCGCCGGCTGCTGGGGAAGTCGGCCCCGCTCGATGCACAGGCCGCCGCGCGGGCCGTGCTCAGCGGTCGTGCCCGGGCCCGGGCCAAGTCCGGCGACGGTCCGGTGCACAGCGCCCGGATGTACAAGCTCGCCAAGGACTCTGCGGTCAAGGCCCGTACCCAGGCGGTCAACCAGCTCAAAGCCGTCCTGGTCATCGCCGATCCCGCACTGCGGGAACGACTGTCCAGCCTGGGCAACCGCGAGCTGTTCCGCACCTGCGCACGCCTCGGGCCAGGCGACGGCGAGGAGGGCGAGAACGCGGTGGCCCAGGCCACCCATATGACTCTGAGAATGCTCGCGGAGCGTATCGAACAGCTCACCGGGCAGATCGATGAGCTGAACCAACGCCTGACCCGGCTCGTCGAACACCACGCCCCACAGCTGCTCGTACCGGTGGGCATCGGCCCAGACAGCGCAGTCACCTTGCTGATCACCATGGGAGACAACCCCGAGCGGCTGAACAGGTCCAGGAGGCGTGACGACCGGC
>NZ_JBEYFC010000670.1:0-4149 GCF_040634175.1 Streptomyces sp. NPDC007162 | reverse complement strand
GTTGATGCCGCGCGGGGGGACCCCCATGGGCACCGCGAAGCCGTGATCGGCGCCCGGCACCTCCACCAGTTCGTAGTCCCCCTCGGGGAACTCGGCCGGCTTGCCGAACGGGTCGTTCCCGCCCTGCACGACGAGCGTGGGCACCCCGGCCCCCAGCAGTTCCGCGGCGCGTGACTTCTCCGGCCGGCCCGGCGGGTGCAGCGGGAAGCTCAGGGCGAGGACTCCGGCCGCGCCCAGTTCCGTGGCGGTACGGCAGGCGACCCGGGCGCCGGCGCTGCGGCCGCCGGAGACCACCGGCAGGCCGGGCGCCACGAGCGCGGGCCACACGCCCCGCCAGCCCGTGTCGAGCGTCTTCGGCGCGGGCGCGACCTTCCGGCCGGCGACCCGCCAGGGCTGCTCGACCAGCGCCACCGTCACGCCGTGCGCCGGGAGCGCGGCGGCGATCGCCCGCAGGTCCCGGGCTTCGATGCCACCGCCGGCCCCATGGCTCACGGCGAGCACGAGCCGCGCCCGCTCCGCCTCGTACCAGGTGACGCGGGCGTCCCCCGCCTCCGTAGCGACGATCTTCGATGTGCTCACGGGAGAAGGCTAGAAGAGGGTGCCCTCTTCGGGGCCCGCCAGCTCCTTCAGCAGCTCCGGCCCGTTGTTGCGGACGTTGCTGACGGCCGTGGCGACCGGGTAGGCCCGCATCAGGCCCTCCGGCGGCGGGGCCAGCAGCGGCCGCAGGTCCTCGACGTCGGTGCGCGCCGGGTCGAGCCAGGCGTCCCACCGGTCCGGGGTCAGCATCAGCGGCATCCGGGGGTGGATGTCGGCCAGCGTCCGCGGACCGTCCGCCGGGGCCACCGCGAGCGGCGCGGTCTCCGCCTCCGTCGTGATCACCGAGCACGTCGCCCACCAGGCCAGCGGATGGTCGTCGGGCAGCGTCCGGTCCCGCCAGAACTCGTACAGCCCTGCCATGGCGAACACGGACCCGTCGGCCGGGAGCACGAAGTACGGCTGCTTGCGCGGCCGCTTCTTCTTCCCCTCGACCTCCAGGTCCCGCTCCTCGGGGGCGGTGACCCACTCGTAGTAGCCGTCGGCGGGCACGATGCAGCGGCGGGCGGCGAAGGCACGGCGGTACGACGGCTTCTCGTGCACGGTCTCGGCCCGCGCGTTGATCATCCGGGCGGCACCCTCGGGGGACTTGGCCCAGGACGGCACGAGCCCCCACTTGAGCCTGCGCAGCTGCCGAACCGGGCGGCGGTCGTCGGCGTCTTTCAACGGACGGTCGAGAACGGCGTAGACCTCCTTGGTCGGCGCCACGTTGTAGTCGGGCTCCAGGGTCTCCTCGGGCTCCCACTTCTCCACTTCGAAGACTCCTGCGAGATCCTCGGGCCCACGACTGGATGCATACCGTCCGCACATACGTGCAACACTGCCAGACTCCGCCTGACCAGAGGGAGTAATCACCGCACCATGGAGAGCACCGCCGCCCTCGCGCTGCCCGACCTCTGGGACCGTCTGACGGGGACCCAGACCGACCCCGACCTGTGGGTGGTCCTCGCGACACTGGCCGCCGCGCTCGCGGTGGTCGTCCCGCACACCCTGTGGCGGATATCCCGCAACGCCGTCACCATCGCCCACGAGGGCGGTCACGGCCTGGTCGCCCTGCTCACCGGGCGCCAGCTCACCGGCATCAGACTGCACTCCGACACCAGCGGCCTCACGCTCAGCCGGGGCAAGCCGCACGGCATCGGCATGATCCTCACGGCCGCGGCCGGTTACACCGCTCCCCCGCTGCTGGGGCTGGGCGGGGCGGCCCTGCTGGGCGGCGGCCGCATCACGCTCCTTCTCTGGGTCGCCACGGCGCTGCTCGTCGTCATGCTGGTGATGATCCGCAACGCGTACGGCGTCCTGACGGTGTTCCTGACGGGCGGCACCTTCCTGCTGGTGTCCTGGCTGGCGGGCCCCCAGGTGCAGGCGGCGTTCGCGTACGCGGTGGTGTGGTTCCTGCTGCTTGGGGGCGTGCGCCCGGCGTTCGAACTCCAGGCGAAGCGCTCCCGGGGCGGGGCGGGCGACTCGGACGCGGACCAGCTGTCCCGCCTCACCCATCTCCCGGCGGCCATGTGGCTGTTCCTGTTCCACACCGTCTCGCTGTGCTCACTGATCGGCGGCGGCCGGTGGCTGCTGCACATGTGACAGGCCCCCACGGCGCCGCACCCGAAGGCTCCACAGGCGGCCGCACACTAAAGTGACCCCATGGCCGCAAACCCCACCGCACCAACCGCCCTCTGGCCCGCCCCCCACGCGCGCGGAGCCGTCGACGCGACGGTTCACGTGCCCGGGTCCAAGTCGGTCACCAACCGCGCCCTCGTCCTCGCCGCCCTCGCCTCCGAACCCGGCTGGCTGCGCCGCCCGCTCCGGTCCCGCGACACCCTGCTGATGGCCGGCGCCCTGCGCGCGATGGGCGTCGGCATCGAGGAGGGCGTGGGCCCCGACGGCTCCGGTGAGGCCTGGCGCGTGATCCCGGCGGGGCTGCGCGGCCCCGCCACCGTCGACGTCGGCAACGCCGGCACGGTGATGCGCTTCCTGCCGCCCGTCGCCACCCTCGCCACCGGCGACATCCGCTTCGACGGCGACCCGCGTTCCTACGAGCGTCCCCTGCACGGCGTGATCGACGCCCTGCGGGTCCTCGGCGCCCGGATCGACGACGACGGCCGTGGCGCGCTCCCCCTGACCGTGCACGGCAGCGGCGCGCTGGACGGTGGTCCGGTGTCGGTCGACGCCTCGTCCTCCTCCCAGTTCGTGTCGGCCCTGCTGCTCTCGGCGCCCCGTTTCAACCAGGGCGTGGAGGTCCGCCACACCGGTGCGAGCCTCCCCTCCCTCCCCCACATCCGGATGACCGTCGACATGCTGCGCGCGGTCGGCGCCCAGGTGGACACCCCGGAGTCGGGTGGCGAGCCGAACGTCTGGCGGGTCACGCCGGGCGCCCTGCTCGGCCGTGACCTGACCGTCGAGCCGGACCTCTCCAACGCCCAGCCGTTCCTGGCCGCCGCCCTGGTGACGGGCGGCAGGGTGCTGATCCCGGACTGGCCGTCCCGGACGACCCAGCCGGGTGACCGGCTGCGGGAGATCTTCACCGAGATGGGTGGTTCCTGCGAACTGACCGAATACGGCCTGGAGTTCACCGGTTCGGGCCGGGTCCACGGCATCGACGTCGACCTGGGCGACGTCGGCGAGCTCACCCCCGGCATCGCGGCGGTGGCCGCTCTCGCCGACTCCCCGTCCACGCTGCGCGGTGTCGCCCACCTCCGGATGCACGAGACGGACCGGCTGGCGGCGCTCACCAAGGAGATCAACGAGCTCGGCGGCGACGTCACCGAGACCGCCGACGGCCTGCACATCCGCCCGCGCCCGCTGCACGGCGGGACCTTCCACACGTACGAGGACCACCGCATGGCCACTGCCGGTGCGATCATCGGCCTGGCCGTGGACGGCGTGCGGATCGAGAACGTGGCGACGACCGCGAAGACCCTGCCGGACTTCCCCGACCTGTGGGCCGGGATGCTCGGGAGCGGTGGGGCGTAGGGGCGTACGACCATGCGCCGCTACGGCAAGCACACCGACGAGGACGACATCCGCTCCCGTCCCAACCGCAAGGGCAACCGGCCGCGGACCAACATCCGCCCCAAGCACGAGGACGCGGCCGAGGGCATGGTCCTCACCGTCGACCGGGGCCGGCTGACCTGCCTGGTCGAGGACCGTACGGTCCTGGCGATGAAGGCCCGTGAACTGGGCCGCAAGGCGGCGGTGGTCGGCGACCGGGTGGCCCTGGTCGGCGACCTGTCCGGCATGAAGGACACGCTGGCCCGGATCGTGCGCATCGAGGACCGCTCCTCCGTGCTGCGCCGTACCGCCGACGACGACGACCCGTTCGAGCGGGTGGTCGTCGCCAACGCCGACCAGCTGGCGATCGTCACCGCCCTGGCCGACCCGGAGCCCCGCCCCCGGCTCATCGACCGCTGCCTGGTCGCGGCCTACGACGGCGGTCTCACCCCCCTGCTGGTCATGACCAAGTCGGACCTGGCCCCGCCGGAACCTCCGACAACCCCCGCTCCGAGGACCCCCTCGCCATCCTCGCGACCATGCTCGAAGGCGCCGCCGGGGTGC
>NZ_JBEYFC010000669.1:0-4169 GCF_040634175.1 Streptomyces sp. NPDC007162 | reverse complement strand
GGCCCGCCCGGCAACGCGCCACCCCCGTGGGCGCGTTGCCGGGGCCTCGACCCGAGCGGGAGAGGCCGGTTCGAGGCCCCGCCGGGTGCCGTGTGACACCCGTGGGAAGCGATCTCCACGATGCCGTCCGCACCCCCTGCCCACCACCGTCATCTTGTTGCAACGGGGCCTGCGGAGGCAGGCGGATACGGGGGCGTACCCGCGCATAACGGCGCCCGGTGCGCGAGGAGCCGTGTTGCGGAGCCGGTCAGGACCGCTCATAGTTGCGCTGCGGAAGAGGCAGCAAACCGGGGGTGGAATGGGCGATGGCCGGGCACGGGACGGAGGAGCATCCACACGGAGCCGACCGACTGTGCGCCGCCGGGGACCGCGTGTACTCCCGGGCCGTGCGCCGGGGCCGGGTCGCGCGCACGGATGCCGACGCGGTGCCCTGTCTGCTGGAACTGGCGCTGCTGCACCCTGACCCCGACGACATGGCCTGGCTGGTGCCGACCTCCCCGCAGGAGGTCATGACCCGGCTGCTGCGCGGGGTCTACGACGAGGTGACGGACAGCCAGCGACGGGTGGGCTCGGCGGTGGCGGCGTTCGAGTGGTACGCCGGGCTGGGGCGGCACCTGCCGGCCCTGACGGCCGCCGCCGACGGCACGGCGGCGATCCGCGTCCTCGACGGGCTGTCACGGATCCAGGCGGCCATGGACGAGGCGACGGAGGCCTGCACGACCGAGGTGCTCACCGTGCAGCCCGGCGGCATCCGCCGGGAGTCGGAGCTGACCGAGGGCCTGCACCGGGCGCTCGCCCTGCGCGGCCGCGGCGTGCGGATGCGCGACCTCTACACCCATGTCGCCCGGCACGGCCAGGGACTGCTCAACTACCTGGAGCTGATGGGCGACGCCGTGGAGGCCCGGACCCTCGACGAGGTCATCGACCGGCTGATCCTCTTCGACCGCACGGTCGCCTTCATCCCCGCGAACGCGGACCGCACGATGGCCCTGGAACTGCGCCACCCGGCCCTGGTCGAGTACTTCGTCACGGTCTTCGAACGCCTGTGGCGCCTGGCGATCCCGCTCACCGCCGCACTGCCCGACACCGGCATCGAGGGCATCTCGCACCGGGAGCAGTCCATCGCGGCGCTGCTCGCCGAGGGCCACCAGGACGCGGTGATCGCGGAACGTCTGGGCATCAGCGTCCGCACCTGCCGTGCCCACATCGCCCGGCTCTCGGAGACGCTGGGCGCGGCCAGCCGTACCCAACTGGGCGTGCGGATAGCCCAGGTGGGCCTGGACCGGCCGCCGGGCGGGGCGAGCGGGGTGCCGGACCCGGCGAGCGGGGCACCGGCCGCGATCAGGCTTCCCGATCAAGGATCCCCGAGCGTCCGATGAGATAACCGAGTTGGGCGCGGCTGTCGCTGCCGAGGGTCATGGCCAGCTTGGCTATGTGGTCGCGGGCGGTGCGCACGTTCATGCCGAGGCGTTCCGCGATGACGGCGTCCGTGTGGCCCTCCACGAGGAGGGCGGCGATCGCCCGCTGGCGCGGGGTGACGCCGTTGACCGTGGGGCGGTGCGCCACGTCCGGGTAGATGGGGGTGGCCAGCCGCCACAGCCGGTCGAAGGTGGTGACGAAGTACGTGAGCAGCGCCGGATGCCGGACCTCCAGGGCGAGCGAGCCCTCGGGATCGGCGGGCACGAAGGCGACCGTGCGGTCGATGACGATCAGCCGGTCGGGCAGTTCGTCCAGGCCGCGGGCCTCGAAGTCGCCCCGTACCTCCTCGAAGACGCCGTACACCTCCGGCACATGGCGCAGGGTGTGCTGGTAGAGGGCGCGGATGCGGGCGCCCCGGTCGAGGATCGCCTGGTCGCGGTTGCGGGCGGCCGCGGTGGCGGCCCGGCCGCGGGCGCCGGTGAGACCGGCGTGCGACTGGATGCAGAGCACCTCCCGGCCGGCCTCGGCCATGGCGTCGGTGATGGCCTGGTTGATGCGGCGGGTGCCGCTGTGCAGCCGCAGCGTGGGCGTGTCGCCGGCCGGCGGGCTCGGCGCGTGGACCTTCATCAGCGGTTCGAACAGCTCCACGAGCTGTTCCTCGCGCCGCCGTTCGTCGGCGATGCGGGCGGCGGCCGAGCGCA
The DNA here is from genome assembly GCF_040634175.1 of Streptomyces sp. NPDC007162. Classification (NCBI taxonomy): domain Bacteria; kingdom Bacillati; phylum Actinomycetota; class Actinomycetes; order Kitasatosporales; family Streptomycetaceae; genus Streptomyces; species Streptomyces sp. NPDC007162. The sequence continues at coordinate 2,049 of NZ_JBEYFC010000669.1, read as the reverse complement.
GCAGCCGGTGCAGGGCCGCGCCGGGGGGCTCGGGCTCCAGCCGGTCCAGGTCGTCGAGGGCCGGGTGGAGGAGGCCGAAGTCGGTCAGGCAGGGCGCGTCGGCGGCGTCCCGGGCACTGACGTACCCGGTGCGCAGCGCGCGTTCGTACAGCTTCGCGCCGACCGGGCACAGCTCCTCGACACCGTGCTCGCAGCGGGTCACCGGGTACCGTCCGGATGCGCGTGCGCGAGAGGGCGGGCGGCCGTCACCGACGGCCACCCTCCTCGGGGAGTTTGTTCTCCAGGATCCCCGACTGGGCGATCAGGTAACCGAGTTGGGCGCGGCTGCCGCTGCCGAGCACCTGGGCCAGCTTGGCGATGTGGGCCCGGCAGGTGCGGACGTTCATGCCGAGCCGACGGGCGATGGCCTCGTCGACGTGGCCCTCGACGAGCAGTTTCGCGATCGAGTGCTGGATGTCGGTGATGCCGTCGGGAGCCGTCTCGTAGGGGGCACCTGCGCTCAGCGGCACCGCCCGGGTCCACATGAACTCGAACACCTTGATGAGGTACCGGACCAGACCCGGGTGGCGCAGTTCCAGAGCGACCTGCTGGTCCTCACGGGTGGGGATGAAGGCGACCGTCTCGTCACAGATGATCAGTCGCTCCACCAGCTCGTCTATCGAGCGGTACTCCACCTTGCCGTCGGCGAGCTGGGCCCCGTAGGCCAGTTTCTCCTGGCTGTAGCGGGCGGTGTGCTGGTACAGCGTCCGGATCCGGACGCCCCGGTCTATGAGGGGTCTGTCGCGTTCCAGCCCGCGCAACATGCTGGCCTCGGAGATCCGGTCGCTGGGCTGGACGGTCAGCATCTCCGTGTGGCACTGGGCCGTGGCCAGGTTGAGCGCGGCGTTGATGCGCTCGCCGCCCTCCAGCACCGTGATGGAGCCGCCGCCCGCCGCCGACTGGCCGCCGATGGACAGGAAGGGTTCGAAGACGCCGGCGATGTCGGTGGCCAGCCGACGGCGTTCGGTGATCTCGCGTTCCAGGGGGTTGAGTCGCTGGGCCAGGGCGATCGCCGGCGGCACCGGCCGCAGCAGGTTCGGGTCGTCGGGGTCGGGGTGCAGCAGGGCGGAGTCCACCAGGCAGGGCGCGGGTTCCGCGTCCGCGCGCGCGATGCCTCCGGCACGCAGCGCGGCCGCATACAGGCGACTACCCTCCGTACACAGCTCGTTCATGGCATGGGGATGTGTCGCATTTGAGTTGTTTGTTGCCAAAACTCCACCCCCCAGGGTCCTGAACATGCAGGAACATGATGCACCGATTGTGTGGCCATGACGTGCCCGAATGAGCCATCGTCGTACCTGACGGGGGAAAAGGGGACCTTCAAGTGAGGACGAAGCCGAAGATGCGTAACAGACTGCTTCGCTCGGTACTTGTCGCCGCCTTGTCCGCCGTCGCAGCCTTCGGGGTGCTCAGTGGTTTTTCGGCCGCCGGCAAGAGTGAGGTACGTGCGAACAGCAGCTGGCCGGCGGTTGCCGTGAACTCCGAGACTGCCGGCGCTACTGATTCCGTGACCGATGGAGCCGGGAGCTGAAGTGACCACCCCACCCGACGACCGATCCTTCCGCCGTGAGATGGCGACCGCCTACCGATCCGGCTGGCACTTCATCGACCTGGTCACCGCCATCCCCCACAGTGGTGACTCGCTGATGGTGGCTGTCTTCGGTGAACCGGTCGTGGTCACGCGGGACGAGGACGAGGACGTACGGGCGTATCGATGCCTGCGCAAGCCGCGGGGCGCGCCACAGCCCGTGCGCTGTGCCGTTCGGTACGGAATGATTTTTGTGAACCTGGACCAACGGGACCACCGGCTGGCTGAGCCGGAGGTGCCGGACGTGAGGACCATCTCGGCCACCCCCCGCAGTGCCTGACGCGATTCCCCCGTCGTAAAAAGATCGCGCAGGTGCTTCCCCCCGCAGCGGGGGGGGGGGGGGGGGGGAAACCGGGGGCCCCGCCCCCGATTTTTGTGTTTTTTTTTTTTTGAGCCCGGTATGGGCGCCCCCACCCCAGGCG
>NZ_JBEYFC010000668.1:0-4175 GCF_040634175.1 Streptomyces sp. NPDC007162 | reverse complement strand
CGGAGTGTCGCAGTAAGGGCGGTTGGTGCGATGCCGGGCCCTCATCAGCACCCCGGGCGAGACTCTGACGGCACGGTCGGCGGCAGCCCGGCAGGTCCTCCAGGATGTCCGCGGTGCCCAGGACGCCGGTGACGCCCGGGCGTTCCAGGGCGACGCACAGCCGGTCGAGGAGTTCGAAGCGGTCGGCCATGGCGTGGGGATCGGCGCCCACGCCGTTCGCGCCGCGGGCCGGGTGGTCGGCGGCGATGATCATCGCCTTGCCGTGCTCGCCCCGCAGCGAGGTCGCCTTCACGCGGCGGGCGGCGGCCGTCGCGACCGCACCGGGGTCGTTGACCCGGGCGTGCACGATCCGGTTCAGGTTCTCAGGCAGCACGGGTCACCTCGTCGAGTTCGGCCCCGACCTCGGCCTCGGTGGGCATCGCGTCGGAGCAGGACAGCCGGCCCGCCACGATGGCCCCGGCCGCGTTCGCGAAGGACACCGTGCGCCGGGTGTCCCAGCCGGACAGCAGCCCGTGGCAGAGCGCGCCGCCGAAGGCGTCACCGGCGCCCAGGCCGTTGACCACGTCCACCGGCACCGGCGGGATCTCGCTGGCCGTCCCGTCCCGGTCCACGGCCAGCACGCCCTTCGGGCCCTGCTTCACCACGGCCAGTTCCACACCGGCGGCCAGCAGCGCCTCAGCGGCGGCGTAGGGCTCCCGCTCACCGGTGGCGACCTCGCACTCGTCGATGTTGCCGACCGCGACGGTCGCGTGCCGGAGCGCTTCCCGGTAGTACGACCGCGCCTCGGCCGGGTCGGGCCCGGCTGTGTCCTTCCAGAACATCGGCCGCCAGTCCAGGTCGAACACCGTCGTGCCCGCCTTGGCCCGGTGCTCCAGCGCCGCCAGCGTCGCCGCGCGGCTCGGCTCCTCGCTCAGCCCGGTACCCGTCATCCAGAACACGGTGGCCTCGCGCACCGCCGCCAGATCCAGCTCGTCCGGCTGGATGTCCAGGTCGGGAGCCTTCGGCAGGCGGTAGAAGTAGAGCGGGAAGTCGTCCGGCGGGAAGATCTCGCAGAACGTCACCGGGGTCGGCGCGATGTCCGACACCCCGACGAAACGGGCGTCCACGCCGTAACCGCCGAGGGCCGTGCGGACGAAGTCGCCGAACGGGTCCCGGCCGGTCTTGGTGATGACCGCCGCCGAGCGGCCGTAGCGGGCCGCCGCCACCGCGACGTTCGTCGGGCTGCCGCCCAGGTACTTGCCGAACGAGGTGACCTCGGCCAGCCCCACCCCGGTCTGGAGCGGATACACGTCCACCCCCACCCGGCCCATGGTCAGCACTTCGAACGGCATCGCGCAGGTTCCCTTCATTCCGGAGCTAGCACCTGCACGATGACCCATGTGCGAATGTCATGTCAATAGGTCAGAGAGGCGGACCGGGGGCGGTGAGTGGCGGGCGTAGTACCGCGGTACAACCCCGGGGGACCCGTTCAGCCTCCGGTACCACCGGATCGGGGTGATCGCGGACTTAGCGTGGCGGAGAGGCGTCGGATTCGACGGGCGCCGAGTCCGAGTGAAGGAGCTCCGATGATCGACGCGCGGCAGCTGACCAAGAGGTACGGCGAGAAGACGGCCGTGGACGGCCTGGAATTCGTCGTGAGGCCGGGTACCGTGACCGGCTTCCTGGGGCCCAACGGGGCGGGGAAGTCCACCACGATGCGGATGGTCGTCGGGCTGGACGCCCCGACCAGCGGCTCCGTCACGGTGAACGGCAGGCACTACGCGCAGCACCGGGCGCCCCTGCAGGAGGTCGGCGCGCTGCTGGAGGCGAAGTCGATCCATCCGGGTCGCTCGGCCCGCAACCACCTCAGGGCGCTGGCGCTGACGCACGGCATCCCGCGCCGCCGGGTCGACGAGGTCATCGAGCTCGCCGGTCTCGGCAGCGTGGCCGCCAAGCGGGCCGGCGCCTTCTCCCTCGGCATGGGCCAGCGGCTCGGCATCGCGGCGGCCCTGCTGGGCGACCCGCAGACGGTGATGCTCGACGAACCCGTCAACGGCCTGGACCCCGAGGGTGTCCTGTGGATCCGCAACCTGCTGACGTCGCTCGCCGAGGAGGGGCGCACGGTCTTCGTGTCGTCGCACCTGATGAGCGAGATGGCGCTGGTCGCGGATCACCTGATCGTCGTCGGGCGCGGACGGCTGCTGGCCGACACGACCGTGCGGGAACTGGTGCGGCGGGCCGGCGGTGACACCGTGCACGTGGCCACGCAGGATCCGGCGCGGCTGCGGGAGGTCCTGGCGGGTCCGGGCGTCGACGTCACCGGGCGCATCGGCTCCGAGGCGCTGGAGGTGACCGGGCTGAGCGCGCGGGAGATCGGCCTGAAGGCCGCCGAGCACGGGATCGCGCTGTTCGAACTGAGCACGCGTGAGGTCTCCCTGGAGCAGGCCTTCATGGACCTGACCAAGGACGCCGTGGAGTACCACGGCGCCACGACCGCCGGCGAGACCGCCGAGTCCCTCGGGAGGACGGCATGACCACCACGCTCACCGCCACCACCGACACTCCCCCCGCCGTCGCACGCCCCGCCTACCGGGTGACCGGCAGGCGGGTGCTGGCCTCGGAATGGGCCAAGCTCTGGTCGCTGCGGTCGACCTGGATCACCCTCGGGATCGGCCTGCTGTTCCTCGTCGCGTTCGGGCTGATCGCGTCGAGCCGGTACAAGTCCGGGATCGGCTCCGCCCACATGGACCCGGACTTCGCCCGCTCGACCGCCGTGAGCCTGTCGTTGTTCGGTACGAACTTCGCGCAGCTCGCCCTCGGCGTCCTCGGCGTGCTGGTCACGGCGGGCGAGTACTCGACCGGCATGATCCGCTCCACGCTGGCCGCGGTGCCGCGCCGGCTGCCGGTGCTGTGGTCCAAGGCGGCCGTGTTCGGCCTGGTCGCGCTGGCCGTCGGCACGCTGGGCGTGTTGATCGCCTTCTTCTTCGGCAGCCGTATCGTCTCCGGCACGCCCGCGGCCATGGGCTTCTCCCATGCCGGTGTCGTACGGAGCCTGCTGGGCGCCGGCCTCTACCTGGGTCTGGTCGCCGTGATCGGCACGGCTCTCGGCGCGCTGCTGCGGTCGGTGGCCGGTGGCATCTCGGTACTGGTCGCCACCCTGATGCTGGTCCCCGGCCTGGTCTCGCTGCTGCCCAGCTCCTGGCGGGACGACATCAGCCGCTACCTGCCCAGCAACGCGGGCGAGTCGATGTTCGCCCTGACCCACGACTCCACGAGCCTGTCGCCCGGGGCCGGTCTGCTGGTCTTCGCCGGCTGGACGGTGCTGGCGCTGGCCGGGGCGGCGTACCGGCTGCTGCGCACCGACGTATGACACCCGCATGATGGGCAGGTGACCCCCGTGACCCTCGTGACCTCCCAGGTCACCGCGCCCACCCCCGCGACCGCCGACGAGCTCGGCGGGATGGGGCCGCTGGTCGCCCGGTTCTCCCGGGCCGGCCAGCGGCTGCGGCATGCCGACCGGGCTCGTCCGTGGGTGCTGGACACCACGGTGGTGCTGCTGGTCTTCCTGCTGTTCTGCCTGCCGGACCTGCTGCGCGGGGTCGGCGGCGACCACGGCGGCGACGAGCCGCGCCACCTCCGGCTGGCGTTCACCCAGCTGCCGGTCACGGCGATGCTCGCCCTGCAGGCCGGACTGGTGCTCCCCCTGCTGTGGCGCCGGCGCAGGCCCGCGGCGGCCTTCGGCGCCGTGGCCGCCGTCTTCGTGCTCCAGTGGTCGCTGGACGTCCTGCTGCGTGCGGACGTCGCCCTGTTCATAGCCCTGTACAGCCTCGTCCTGCACGGACGGCTGCGGCGGCTGCCCTGGGCCTGCGGGGTCATGACGGGCGCCATGGCGCTGGTCGCGGTGCGGGTGTCGGCGGTGGTGCCGTTCTGGGACGCGCTGTTCTTCCTGCTGAGCACGGCGACCGCGGCGCTCGCGCTCGGCCTCGCGGTCCGCATCCGGCGGGCGCAGCTGGCGGCGCTGCGGGACCGGGCCACCCGTCTGGAGGTGGAACGCGACCAGCGCAGCAGGCTCGCCGCCGCGGCCGAGCGCGCCCGGGTGGCCCGCGAGATGCACGACATCGTGGGCCACAACCTGGCCGTCATCATCACCCTCGCCGATTGGGCTACCGGGGCCCGTTGAATCGAAGGTTTCCCCC
>NZ_JBEYFC010000667.1:0-4177 GCF_040634175.1 Streptomyces sp. NPDC007162 | reverse complement strand
GTGAGCCGTACCTGGTCGGCGTCGGCGTGGGCGCCCGCTGCCCCCGCCTCGGTGGTACGGGGCTCCGGTTCGGCGTGGCCCGCCGTCTGGTTCTGGGAGGCGCCCGCCGGCCGTCCCCCAGAACGCCGCCGAATCACACCGCCGGCGCCACCGGTACCCCGGGCACCCCCGGCAGTGTCCCCGTGCGGGCCACCTCCCGGTACCAACGGGCGCTCGACTTCGGGGTTCGCTCCAGCGTCCCGTAGTCCACGTGCACCATGCCGAACCGCTTGGCATAGCCGTACGCCCACTCGAAGTTGTCCATCAGCGACCACAGGTAGTACCCACGGACGTCCGCCCCGTCGGTGATCGCCCGGTGCACCGCCGCCAGATGGCCGTGCAGATAGGCGATGCGCTCCGGGTCGTGCACCTGGCCGCCGGCGTCCACCTTGTCCTCGTACGCCGCGCCGTTCTCCGTGATGTACAGCGGCAGCCTCGGAGCCTCCTGCACGTAACGCATGATCAGTTCGTGCAGGCCGGTCGGATCGACCGTCCAGCCCATCTCGGTCCGCTCACCCGGCGTCTGGTGGAACGCCACGTCGTCCGCCCCCGGCCACGGTGAAAAGGAGCTCGCCCCGTGGCCATCGGCGCGCGGGCCGTCCGGCGCCCCGTCCACCGCCGACACCACCGTGGGCGTGTAGTAGTTGAGCCCGAGTGCATCCAGCGGCTGGCGGATCGCGCGCAGATCACCGTCGAGAACGTACGACCAGTCCGTGACCGTGGAGGTCGCCGCCAGCAGGGTCGCCGGATACGCCCCGTGCAGCAGCGGCCCGTGGAAGACGCCGTTGGCCAGGTCGTCGATCCGGCGGGCCGCGGCCAGGTCGGCGGGGCTCTGCGACAGTGGCCGTACCACCGACGAGTTGAGGCTGATGGCCACCTGGTTACGGGCCGGCATCACCGAGCGCAGGGCCGACGTGCCCAGCCCGTGCGCCAGGTTGAGATGGTGTGCGGCGCGCAGCGCGGCCACCGGATCGGTACGGCCCGGAGCGTGCACTCCGGAGCCGTAGCCCAGGAAGGCGCTGCACCAGGGTTCGTTCAGAGTGATCCACTGCTCGACCCGGTCGCCCAGCGCCTCGCCGACGATCCCCGCGTACTCGGCGAAGCGCAGGGCGGTGTCCCGCTCCGGCCAGCCGCCCGAGTCCTCCAGCTCCTGCGGCAGATCCCAGTGGTAGAGGGTGACCGCGGGCTTGATGCCGTGTGCCAGCAGCTCGTCCACCAGTCGGCGGTAGAAGTCCAGACCCACCTGGACGGCCGGGCCGCGTCCCGTCGGCTGCACACGCGACCAGGAGACCGAGAACCGGTAGGCGGTCAGGCCGAGTTCGGCCATCAGCGCCACGTCCTCGCGGTAGCGGTGGTAGTGGTCGACAGCGATGTCACCGTGGTCGCCGTCGGCGGTCTTGCCCGGCGTATGGCTGAAGGTGTCCCAGATCGACGGGGTACGGCCGCCCTCCCGTACCGCCCCCTCGATCTGGTACGCCGAGGTCGCGGCGCCCCAGAGGAAGGCGGGGGGAAAGGCCACCGGAGTCGCCGGCTGTGCGGACTGAGACATGGAAGCGCTCCCATAGAGGGTCGAGGAAACCGACAGACAGGATGGGGAAGGGGACGAAAAGAGAGGGCCGGGACTGCATTGTCCCGGCCCGGGAACGGGCTCAGCCCTTGACCGCGCCCTGCATGATGCCGCCGACGATCTGCTTGCCGAAGATCGCGAAGACCAGCAGCAGCGGCAGCGTGCCGAGCAGAGCACCCGCCATGATCAGGGACTGGTCCGGGGTGTAGCCGCGGCCCAGCCCTGCGATGGCGACCTGCACGGTCGGATTGCCGTTCTGGGACAGCACCAGGAACGGCCACAGGAAGTCGTTCCACGACTGCACGAACATCAGCATGCCGAGCACGGCCATCGCCGGCCGCGCCGCCGGGAACACCACGTGCCACACCACACGCCAACTGTTCGCACCGTCCACCCGGGCCGCCTCGATCAGCTCGTCCGGAAGTGCCTGCAGCAGGTACTGCCGCATGAAGAACACCCCGAACGCGCTCACCAGCGACGGAAGGATCACTGCCTGCAGCTGGTCGGACCAGTCCAGTTTCGCCACCATCATGTACAGCGGGATGATGCTGAGCTGCGGCGGCACCATCATCGTGCCGATCACCACCAGCATCAGGCCGTTACGGCCCCGGAACCGCAGCTTGGCGAAGGCGAACCCGGCGACGGTGGACAGGAACACGATGGTCGCCGCCGACACCCCCGCCACGATCGTCGTGTTGAGGAAGGCCTTGCCCAGGTTGGCGTCGGTCCAGGCGATCCGCAGGTTGTGCATCAGGTTCGAGCCGAACCAGAACGGCGGCGGGGTCTGCGCCAGCCGGTTGTTGTCACGAGACGCAGCGATCGCCGTCCACACCAGTGGGAACAGCGAGCCGAGGGTGAACAGCACCAGCACCGCGTACGCGACGGGCCCCGCGTGCAGCTGCCCGCCGGCCCGCGCCGCCTTGGGCCGCCGTACTCGCGCGGCCTTGGGCGGCGCGTCGCCGGAGGCGTCCGTCAGGGTCGTCGTCACAGCTGATTTCTCCTAACTGCTGGCGCGCAGCCGGCGCGAGATGACGTAGTTGACGACTCCGATCAGGATGAGGATCAGGAACATCGTCCAGGCGATCGCGGAGGCTCGGCCCAGGTGCTGGTTGACCCAGCCCTGCTCGTACAGGTACAGACCCAGCGTCTGGAACTGGTGATCGGTACCACCGGAGGCGCCCTTGATGGAGTCGAACATCAGCGGCTCGCCGAACAGCTGGCTCGCGCCGATCGTCGACACCACGGTGGTGAACAGGATGGTCGGCCGCAGCTGCGGCAGCGTCACATGGAAGAACTGCTGCCAGCGGTTGGCGCCGTCCAGCGCCGCCGACTCGTACAGGTCCTGCGGGATCGCCTGCATCGCCGCCAGGTAGATCAGCGCGTTGTAGCCGGTCCAGCGCCAGATGACCACTGACGACACCGCGAGCTGCGAGGACCACTTGTCGTTCTGCCAGTCGATCTTGTCGACGCCGACGAAGTGCAGCGCCCAGTTGATCACGCCGTAGTCACGGCCGAAGAGCAGCACGAACACCAGGGAGGCCGCGGCGATCGAGGTGGCGTACGGCGCCAGCATCGCCACCCGGAAGAAGGTGGAACCGCGCAGTTTGTAGTTGAGGAGGTGGGCGAGTCCCATCGCCATGAGCAACTGCGGGACGGTCGAAATGATGCCGATGGTCAGGGTGTTCTTCGCCGCGTTCCAGAAGAAGTCGTCGCCGAAGATCCGGGTGTAGTTGTGCAGGCCCGCCCACTGCATGTCGGTGGGCGCGGTCAGCTCCACCGTGTGCAGCGATGCCCAGCCGGTGTAGATCAGCGGGAACAGACCGAACGCGGCGAAGAGCAGGAAGAACGGGGAGACGAAGGCGTACGGGCTCCACCGCATGTCCCGCTGCCAGCGCCGGGACAGCCGCGTCCGGCGCTGCTCATCCGCCGCTGACGCGGGAGCCGCAGGGCCGCGGCCAGGGGCCGCGCCCCGGTCATGAACCAGGGGCGCGGCGTTGTCGTGCCGGGACATACCGGTCACTTCTCCAGGTTGTTGTCGATCGTCTTGGTGGCCGTCTGCCAGGCGTCGGCCGCAGACTTGCCCTTCGTCACGAGGATCACGCCGTTGTCGCCCAGCCCGGCGCCGATGATCTGGTCCTTCGGGCCGATGGGCTGCTGCGGGATGGACTTGGCGGCCTCGGCGAAGATCTGGCCGATCGGCGCGTCACCGGTCATGGTGTTCTTGGCGTTCTTGACCGAGGGCAGGTCGTAGGCGGCCGGCGCGCTCGGGAAGCTGCCCTGCACGCTGAAGAGCTTGGCCTGCTGGGCCGGGGCGGTGAGCCAGGCGACCAGCTGCTCCGCCTCCTTCACGTGCTTGCCGCTCTTGGGCACGGTCAGGAAGGTGCCGCCCCAGTTGCCGGCCTGCGGCGCGGCTGCGACGTCCCACTTGCCGGCCGCGTCGGGCTTCGACTGGCCCTTGAGGTAGCCGAGCATCCACGGCGGGCAGGCCATCGCCGCGAACTTGCTGTTGGCGATCGTCTGGTTCCACGCCGGCTGGAACTGGGTCTGCGACTGGAGCAGCCCCTCCGCGGC
>NZ_JBEYFC010000666.1:0-4180 GCF_040634175.1 Streptomyces sp. NPDC007162 | reverse complement strand
AAATGTCCTACGAGCCATTCACCCGTCCCCTGGCTCTCCTCGGACTCCGCTGACCAGCACAGACGCACCAACGATCAGACTTTGAAACCGCCCTGCCCCAAACGCCGCCTAAAACCAGAGAAACCGGCCGCTACGAAACTCGGGGCAACTCACCCCACTGGCTGGCAGAACCAAGTGCCTTCCGTTCCCCACCAGCCACTCTGCCCCGGATGAAGGTACGAGCTGGCGCATGCCGGCGCGGTCCGCATGTGGCGGCTCCTTGTCGGGTCGAGGAAAGGGGAGATGTGAGTCGTCCACTGAAGGTCGGTGAGGCCGAGGGTATTGGTGCTGCGGCGGGCTGCCGCCGAATCGGTCGTACCTCTCGACCCCGCTGTCGAAGTGGCGCGTCGTCCGGCCGGCCGTCGGCCCCGGGCTCTCGCCCGTCACGGTGTGCGGTGCAGGCCGCTTGCCGGCTTGTGGTTGCGGAGCGGCAGCGCGGGCGAGCACCGGATTACCGATGAGGCGCTTGCCTTCGGCAGGATGGACGTATGACCGAGATCCGCACACCTCGCCTCCTCCTCCGAGGCTGGCACGACGACGACCTCGCGCCGATGGCGGACATCAACGCGGACCCCCGGGTCATGCGCTGGATCGACGACGGCTCGGTGCGTGACCTGGAGCAAACGGCCGAGGACATCGAGCGGTGGGAGGAGGAGTGGGACGTTGAGGGCTTTGGACTCTTCGCCGTCGAACTGCTGGCGTCGGGCGAACTGATCGGCTTCACGGGACTGTCCGTGCCCGAGTTCCTGCCGGAGGTGATGCCCGCCGTGGCGATCAGCTGGCGGCTCGGCTCACAGTTCTGGGGCCAGGGATACGCCTCCGAAGCCGCGCACGCGACGTTGGAGTTCGCGCTCCAGGACCGCGGCCTGGACCGCGTCATCAGCATCAACCGGGTGGGGGACAACGCCTCCGAGAACGTCATCCGCAAGCTCGGCATGGTGCCCGGGCCGGAGAGGACACACCCGGTGTACGGCTACCCGCTGCGCGTTCACGCCATCGATCTCACCGAGTTCCAGGCGTGAACCGGCCGAGCCGTCGATCATCACAAGACGGCCGACCACTGTCATGCTGACCTGCGCTTTCACGGAACTGCGGCCAAAGCCTCGCGGGCGGAGGGCTCCGGTGTGAGGTGCGGCCGACCGGTCAGCCGATGGTTGCGATGCCGTCGGTGGTGACGGCCGGGCGGCCGGAGGTGCCGACCACGACGATCTTCAGCGTGTGGTTGGCGGAGCTGGACCAGGTCTTGGTCCACGTAGATGTTCACCTGGCCGGACGTGGAGGCCCGCGAGACGATCCAGGCCACCGAGCGGCCGGTGAAGGTCCAGCTGATCGAGGCGCCGGCGGACGAGGAGCTGTAGGAGTAGCCGCCCAGGTAGCTGGTGCCGCTCCGGTGCGTCCAGGTGCCGGTATGGGTGGTGGAGGTCTCCTGGATGATGTTCGGCGTCCGGTAGACGGAGGCGCCACCGGTGTTGCCGGCCACGTCGGACGCCCTCAGGGCGAACAGGTCCGAGGTGCCGGGCTTGGCGACGGTGTTCCAGAAGGTCACCGTCGGTCCGAAGGTGGCCGAGGACGGCGAGGTCGCCAGGACCTTGGCGAGCACCGCGTTGTCGGCGGCGACGAGACAACCGTCGCAGGGACCGACGGGCCCGTGTCCGGGCCGTGCGAGGCCGCTCGGCGGTCGCCCAGGACGACCAGGTGGAAAACCCTGACGACGAAGCCCCCTGCCGGAGGAGACCCACGGGTAGGGGGCTTGTCGCAGATCCGGCGGTCAGAAGGAAACGGTGAGTCCCACCTGGTGGTACTGGCCGACGGTGTCCAGGACCTCGTCCTTGACCGCGCCGACCTGAGCCACGAGGTCCGAGCTGCTGATCGCCGTGGGACCGGCGGTGATACCGGCCTGCGGGCTCAGGCCACCGGAGACGGTGTCGAGCTCGGCGTCGGAGATTTCGAGGGTCTGAACCTGGGGAGCGGAGTTCATCATGAAACTGCCCTTCGTATGGATCCTCAAGGGGGAGCGGCCGAGGTGGGGACAGACGGCCGGCCGCGACCGCAGCCTGCGCCGTCCGTTTCCGGACACCTTGGCGCGATCCCTGCGGCGCGAAGGATCAAATCACGGAGCATGCCCGGCATCCAGTCGGTCATCGCTGCCAGCAGGGCAGTTGCGAGGGTCGACCATGCATCCGTGCGCGCATGCACACGAATTGAGGGCAGCCTCTCTACATGTCGTGCCGCACAGTGAAACCGGCAGCTGTTGTCACGCGTGCTCCGACTGCGACAAATCCGCGCCAATCGAACTCGCCTGTGCCGCAGTTGCGCCTTTGCTGTGCAGATCCATTCGCTGACGGAAGGCCGGGCGCAGCCGGCGCTTCCGCAGGCCTCGGCCCAACCGAAGGAAACTCCCCCAGCGGGTGTCGCGGGTGTCGAATCCTGCCGGGGGCACAGCGCTCGTGCGGCCTTCGACGCGCGCAACAACCCGTGCGTACCTAAGCTTGAGTCGCGACAGCCGGTTGCACAGGGGGGTCCCGCTTTAGGCGGCAGTCAACTCCCTACAGCGCAAGGAGGCGGCCCAACCATGGCTACTGCATCCGAGACTCCCGTACTTGACACGATCGCCGCCATGACGATCGACTCCATCGAGCACTGCCACATGGACGAGCGGACTCTGATCCTCTCCCGTATCGCAGCACTCGTGGCCATGGATGCACCAGCGGTCTCCTACCTGGCCCACGTCAATCCCGCGATCAAGGCCGAGTTCACGGTCGAGCAGCTGCAGGACCTGCTCGTCGCCATAGCTCCCGTCGTCGGGACAGCACGGGTCATGTCGGCCGCGAGCCACATAGCCCGAGCGTTCGGTGTCGCACTCGCCCTGGCCGACAGCGAGGCCGAAGCCATCGCCCAGGCCGAAGCGGACAGTCGTACCGCCTCCTGACAACCAGCAGCGGCACGGCCAGAAGGGCGGGCTCCGGGGGGCTCAGGGGGGCTCAGGGCGGAGCCGTAGCGCAGAGGTAGTCGCGCGCGGTCTCCGAAATCGCGAGGACGCCGGTTCGAGTCCGGCCGGCTCCGCCGCCCGCGGCACGGGCTTCCGGGGCCGGTCGGGGCGCCGGGGCGTCCGCCCCGTCCGGCCTCGTGCTGGTCTGGATGGGGGGCATGCGCGGTGTGGTGTGGATGACCTTGCCTGACGGGCTGTCATTTTATGGGGCGGTCCGTCTCGTTCGCGTACCTGCCTGTTCCGGCAGCGGGATGTGGTGGGCTCCTCACGGTGGTGGGTTGCTGCCGTGAGGCCTTCTCTGTGCGCGTCCGCGCCCCGTACCCCCGCCCTGACCGGAGTCGGTGTGTGTGCGGGTGGCTGGAGTGCGCCGTGGTCAGAAAGGGTTCCGGATTCATCTCATGGCCGTTTCCACCATCGTCGGGTACGGACGGGCAGCACGCCTGTTGTCCGGCCGCGCTCTTCCTGGTCGTCGGGCGGGGCGTGCGGCGTTGACCCTGGTCTGTGGCGTCATCGCCGGCAGTGTCACGGTTCCCGTGACCGCGACGTCCGCTTTCGCCCTGCCGACGGCGTCCACGGTTCGCGTCGCGCACACCTTCCCCACCTCGACGGGCAAGGCAGGTCTGCGACGGCAGCCCCAGTCGGTCTCCTTCGTCTGCACCCACGGCGACCAGACGTTCACGGTCCCCGCGGGTGTGGCCTCCATCGTGGTGGACGCCGTCGGGGCCCCCGGTGCCAACGGCGCCGACACCGGTGGCAGCACCGGCGGGGCCGGAGGCAACGGCGGCACCGTCACCGGCGCCGGCCTGACCGTCACCCCTGGCCAGGTACTCCACGTCGAGGTCGGCTGCGCGGGCAGCAGCACCGGCGCGGGCGGCTTCAACGGCGGCGGCTCCGGCGGCTCCGGTGCCGCCGACATCACCAACCCGGGTGGGGGCGGTGGCGGTGCCACCAGCCTCCAGACCGCGGACAACAGCGGCTGCGTCCTGTCGGGCAACCCCACCACGGACTGCCGCCTCCTCGTCGCCGCCGGCGGCGGAGGCGGCGGCAGCATCAACAACCCGACCGCTGTTCGCCGCCCAGAAGGGCACCCAGCCGCAGGTGACCGGCGCCGGCCACGCGCGCGTGCGGCACGTCTCCGCGCTCCGCGTCCCC
>NZ_JBEYFC010000665.1:0-4185 GCF_040634175.1 Streptomyces sp. NPDC007162 | reverse complement strand
GTCGCCGTCAACCGTGAGTTCCTGCTGGCTGCGCTGGCCGCCGGGGCCCGGGACCGGCTGGTTCTGGAGTTCAGGGGCGCAGTGCGCGCAGCAGCAGGTCGGCCAGGTGGTCGGCGACCTCCTGGGGGGTCATGGGGCCGTCGGGGCGGTACCAGGTCGACAGGTGGTGGACCGAACCGAAGTGGTAGTCCACGACCAGGTCGGCCGGGGTCGCGGTGGAGAAGACGCCCTCGCGCTGGCCCTCCTCGACGAGCGCGCGGAAGCGTTCGTGGTAGCGCCGGCGTTCCGCGCGTACCTGCTTGTTCTTCTCCGGGCTCAGATGGTGCATGGACCGGAAGAAGATCATCGCGTCGTCGAGGTTCTCGATGGTCGTCACGACCACGTCCGCGGCCGCGCCCCGCAGCCGCTTCTCGATCGGCTCGTCCGCGTTCGCGAAGGCGTCGAGCCGCTCCTGCTGGACGCGCAGCACGCGCGCGTACACCTCGTGCAGCAGGTCGTCCTTGGAGCCGAAGTAGTGGTACAGCGCCCCCTTGGTGACGCCGGCCGCCTCCACGATCTCCTGCACCGAGGTGCGGTCGTAGCCCTGCTCCGCGAAGAGCCGGGTGGCGGCGGCGAGAAGCCGCTGCGGGACGGGAGTCCCGTCCCCGTCCGTCGTCCTGGGCACTGCCGCCACCTGCCTTTCTCGTGGTTCCACTAACCCTGTCGCGGTCGGGAACGCAGTTCCCGTCGGAGGATCTTCCCACTTGCCGTCTTCGGCAGGTCGGGCAGGATCTCCACCTGGCGCGGATATTTGTAGGCCGCCAGTCTCTCCTTGCAATAGAGGGCGAGATCGTCCGGTTCGGTTGCGGCACCCGGGCGCAGACTGATGTAGGCCTTGACGGTCTCCCCGCGGTACCCGTCCGGGACCCCGACGACGGCGGCCTCGCGTACCGCCGGATGGGTGTACAGCACGTCCTCGACCTCGCGCGGCCAGACCTTGAAGCCGGACGCGTTGATCATGTCCTTCTTGCGGTCGACGACGTACAGCCAGCCCTGCGGGTCCATGAAGCCGATGTCACCGGTGCGCAGTTCGCCGTCCGGGAAGGTCTCGGCGGTGGCCTCGGGCCGCCGCCAGTACCCGGGCACCACCTGCGGGCCCCGGACCGCGATCTCGCCCTGCTCCCCGAAGGGCACCTCGGCGCCCTGGTCGTCGATGACGCGTACGACGGTGTCGGGTCCGGGCAGCCCGACGGCGAGGGTCCCGGAGACCGGGTCGACGGGCGCCTCCAGGCCCGGTGGCACGGAGGCGCAGGGCGCGGTGCACTCGGTCAGCCCGTAGCCGTTCCTGATGTACGGCCCGAACCCGGCGCGGAACTTCTCCACCAGGGCCGGCGGCAGCGGCGCGCCACCGGAGGAGATGTTGACGAAGGAAGCGAAGTGCTCCGGGGTGGCCTCCGGGTGGGCGGCCAGGGCCATGAAGGCGGTGGAGGGGCCCACCGTGTACTGCGGGCGGTGCTCGGCGAACGCCTCCAGGACCACGCCCGGCTCGAAGCGGTAGGTCAGCACGAGCGTGCCCGCGCTGGTGACGCAGGCGGCGAGCTGGCAGACCATGCCGGTGATGTGGAAGAGGGGCGCGAGGGCGTAGTAGACAGGCGCGTCGGGCAGCGCGAGCCCGGTGCGCTGCCGCTCGGCGTTGTACATGATGTTGCCGTGCAGGTTGGTGGCGCCCTTGGGGGCACCGCTCGTCCCCGAGGTGTAGCTGATCAGCGCGATGTCGGCGGCCGCCGGGTCCCGCCCTTCCGGGGCCTTGCCGCCCCTGCGGGCGACCTCCACCAGGTCCTCGGCGTCGGCGGCCTGCGGCAGCCGTTCGAAGGTCAGTACGCGGGCGTCGTCGCGGGTCTGGAAGTCCAGCTCGCTCGCGGTGAGCACGATCCGCACCGGCGAGCCGGCGGCCGTCTCGCGCAGGTACGAGTCCCAGGCCCGCTGCGAGCAGACCAGTGCGGTCACCTCGGCGTCCCGCAGGACGTGCGAGACCTCCCCCGACTTGTACATGGGGTTGACCGGCACCACGGTCGCGCCCGCCTTCCAGGCGCCGAGCAGCGCGAGCACGAAGTGCGGGGAGTTCTGCAGGATCACGGCGACCCGGTCGCCGCGGGCCAGGCCGCGCTCCGCCAGACGGGCGGCGACGGAGTCGCTCAGCTCGTCGACCTCGCGGAAGCTGAGGCGGGCGTCGAAGTAGGTGAGGCAGGTGCGGTCGGGTGCCTCGGCGACCGCGGCCCGCAGGGCGTGCACCAGCGAGGCCGGCGGGTCGACCGGGCCGCGCTGGGCCTCGTCGAGCAGGGCCACCCAGGGACGGGCGGAGTAGCGGGAGTCTGCGTGCGGCCGGGTCACCGGGTGGCCTCCCACTTCTGCTGGATGTGGTTCATGTTGGTCAGCCAGCGGTCCGGGTCGGCGGCCCGGGCCTGGTAGTACCCGGCTACCTCGGGGTGCGGCAGGATCAGGAACCGGTCCTCCGCCATCCCCTTGAACAGCGCGTCCGCGACGGCCTCCGGCTCGATGGCGGTCGGCTGGAGCACGATGTCGCCCGCGCTGCCGGTGGCGGCGAGCATGTCGGTACGGACGCCCTGCGGGCAGATGGCGTGCACCTTCAGACCCCGGTGCCGGTACGTCAGCGACAGCCACTCGGCGAAGGCGTACGCGCCGTGCTTGGTCACGCTGTAGGGTGCCGCGCCGATCATGGTGAGCAGCCCGGCGGCGGACACGGTGGACACGAACCGCCCGCCGCCCCGCTCCAGCCAGTGCGGCACCAGTTCCTGGGCGGCCCGCACATGGGCCATGACGTTGACGTCCCAGGCCGAGGCCCACACGGCCGGGTCGGCCGCCTCGGACCCGCCGGAGGGGAGCCCGGCGTTGGCACAGTAGACGTCGACGGTCCCGCCGAGCGCGTCCCGGGCCGGACCCACGATGCCGGACGCGTCACCCGGAAGAGCGATCCCGCCGATCTCCTCGGCCACGGCGGCGGCCTTGTCCCCGTCCAGGTCGTTCACCACGACCCGGGCCCCTTCGGCGGCGAACCGCCGGGCGAGGGCGGCCCCGATGCCACCTCCCGCCCCGGTGACGACGACCCCGGCATCCTGCACGGCTCCCACCATCGGTCTCCTTCGACACGACGCGACACGGTTCGGCACCGGCCAGACTAACCGGTCGGTATGTGTGAAGGGAAGGGTGACCGGTCCAACCTAGGGGCGCGGGAACTGCGCGACCAGCCCCCACCGAGCCGCACCCTGACGACCACGGAGGCGACCCCATGCGCCTGTCCAGAAGAGCCCTGCTCACCGCCGCCACGGCAACCGCCTCACTCACGGTGCCGGCCACCACGGCCGACGCCCACGGCACCCTCAGCACCGGTTTCGACCGTCTCTCCGCCGACGGCTACACCCTCCTCGCCGGCCAGAAGGCCGGCATCGTCACCAACCCCACCGGCGTCACCCAGGACGTCCGGCACATCGTCGACGTCATGCACGCCGACCCCCGCGTCGCACTGACCGCGGTCTTCGGCCCCGAGCACGGATTCCGCGGCACCGCCCAGGCCGGCGGCTCCGAGGGCCGCCACGACGACCCCGCGACCGGCCTCCCCGTCTACGACACGTACCTCAAGAGCGGACAGCCCCTCGCCGACGTCTTCACCGCCTCCGGCGTGGACACGGTCGTCTTCGACATCCAGGACGTCGGCGCCCGCTTCTACACGTACGTCTGGACGCTGTACGACTGCATGGCGGCCGCCCGGCTGGCCGGCAAGCGCTTCGTCGTGCTCGACCGGCCGAACCCGGTGACCGGCCGCACCGCCCAGGGCCCGGTGCTGCACGAGGAGTTCGCCAGTTTCGTCGGCAGGAAGCCGATCGCGCAGGCGCACGGCATGACGGTCGCCGAGCTCGCGCGGCTGTTCAACGCGCGGTTCCTGGACCAGCCGGTCGCCCTGGACGTCGTACCGATGAGCGGCTGGCACCGCGACCGCTTCTACGACGCCTACGGCCTGCCCTGGGTACCGCCGAGCCCCAACATGCCGACCCCGGACACCGCCCTGGTGTACTCGGGGACCTGCCTCTTCGAGGGCACGAACCTCTCCGAGGGGCGGGCACGAGCAGGGCCGCTCCGCACACCAGGACCGTGACCACGATGGGGGCCAGATAGCGACCTTGGGCCGCC
>NZ_JBEYFC010000664.1:0-4131 GCF_040634175.1 Streptomyces sp. NPDC007162 | reverse complement strand
GTTGACGCCCGGGAACCCCGGAGGGGCGCACCCGTATCGGGTGCGCCCCTCCGGCACGCGCACGGCTCAGCGGGCCGTGCTCCCGCTCATCCGGCCAGGCAGGACGGGCCGAGCAGCACCTTCAGGTCGCCGAAGAGCGCCGGATCCGGCTTCACCCGGTGCCGGTCGAGACGCAGCACCGTCGTCTTGGTCGGCCCCTGGAGCTTGATCCGGACCTCGCTGTCGCCCTTGTGGTGGCTGAGGATCTCACCGAGCCGGCTGACCATCGGCGGGGTGACCCGGGTGGCCGGGATGGTCAGGATCACCGGCGCGTTGGTGCCGGCGTTGGACAGGTCCGGGACCGTCAGCTCCATGCCGACCAGCCGCGGCACGTCCTCGCGCTTGTCGAGCCGCCCCTTGACGAACACCACCGCGTCCTCGACGAGTTGGGTCGAGATCAGCTGGTAGCTCGCCGGGAAGAACATGCACTCGATGGAGCCCGCGAGGTCCTCCACGGTGGCGATCGCCCAGGCGTTGCCCTGCTTGGTCATCTTGCGCTGGAGGCCCGAGATGATGCCGCCGATCGTCACCACCGCGCCGTCGGCGTGCTCACCGCCGGTCAGCTGCGCGATGCCCGCGTCGGCCTTGTCGGAGAGCACGTGCTCCAGGCCGAAGAGCGGGTGGTCGGAGACGTACAGACCGAGCATCTCCCGCTCCTGGGCGAGCAGATAGGTCTTGTCCCACTCCTCGTCGGTGAAGACGACGTCGAGGCCGAAGCCGGGCTCGTCGCTCTCCTCCTCGCCCATCCCGCCGAACAGGTCGAACTGCCCCTCGGCCTCCTTGCGCTTCACCGCGACCACGTTGTCGATCATCGTGTCGAAGTGCGCCGTGAGGCCCTTGCGGGTGTGCCCCAGGGAGTCGAAGGCGCCCGCCTTGATCAGCGATTCCGTGGTGCGCTTGTTGCACGCGACCGCCTCGACCTTGTCGAGGTAGTCGGGGAAGGAGCTGTACTTGCCCTTGGCCTTGCGGCTCCGGATGATCGACTCCACCACGTTCGTACCGACGTTGCGGACGGCCTCCAGGCCGAAGAGGATCACGTCGTCGCCCTGCGCGGCGAAGTTGTGCACCGACTCGTTGACGTTCGGCGGGAGCACCTTGATGCCCATGCGGCGGCACTCGTTGAGGTAGACGGCCGACTTGTCCTTGTCGTCCTTGACCGAGGTGAGCAGCCCCGCCATGTACTCGGCGGGGTGGTTCGCCTTGAGGTACGCGGTCCAGTACGAGACCAGGCCGTACGCGGCGGAGTGCGCCTTGTTGAACGCGTATCCGGCGAACGGCACCAGCACGTCCCACAGCGCCTGGATGGCCTCGTCGCTGTAGCCCTTGTCGCGGGCGCCCTTCTGGAAGAGGACGAAGTTCTTCGCCAGTTCGTCGGGCTTCTTCTTGCCCATCACGCGGCGCAGGATGTCGGCCTCGCCGAGCGAGTAGCCCGCGATGATCTGGGCGGCCTTCTGCACCTGCTCCTGGTAGACGATCAGGCCGTAGGTGACGGCCAGGACCTCTTCCAGGGGCTCCTCCAGCTCCTTGTGGATCGGGGTGATCTCCTGGAGCTTGTTCTTGCGCAGCGCGTAGTTGGTGTGCGAGTCCATGCCCATCGGGCCCGGACGGTACAGCGCCGACACGGCGGAGATGTCTTCGAAGTTGTCGGGCTTCATCAGGCGCAGCAGGGAGCGCATGGGGCCGCCGTCGAACTGGAAGACGCCCAGGGTGTCGCCGCGCTGGAGGAGTTCGAAGGTCTTCGGGTCGTCGAGCGGCAGGGACAGCAGGTCGAGGTCGATGCCCTTGTTGGACTTCACCATCTTGACGGCGTCGTCCATGATCGTCAGGTTGCGCAGGCCGAGGAAGTCCATCTTCAGCAGGCCGAGCGACTCGCACTGCGGGTAGTCCCACTGCGTGATGGTCACGCCGTCCGTGTGCCGCACCCAGATCGGGGCGTGGTCGACGATGGGCTCGCTGGACATGATCACGCCGGCCGCGTGCACGCCCATCTGCCGCACCAGGCCCTCGACGCCCTTCGCGGTGTCGATGACCTTCTTGACGTCCGGCTCGTTCTCGTACATCCCGCGGATCTCGCCCGCCTCGTTGTACCGCGGGTGCGAGGGGTTGGTGATGCCGTCGAGGTCGATGCCCTTGCCGAGGACGTCGGCGGGCATCGCCTTGGTGAGGCGGTCGCCCATGGCGTACGGGTAGCCCAGCACGCGCGCGGAGTCCTTGATCGCGTTCTTGGCCTTGATCTTGCCGTAGGTGCCGATCATGGCGACCTTGTCGGCGCCGTACTTCTCGGTCACGTACCTGATCACCTCGACGCGCCGACGCTCGTCGAAGTCGATGTCGACGTCGGGCATGGAGACGCGCTCGGGGTTGAGGAACCGCTCGAAGATCAGGCCGTGCGGGATCGGGTCGAGGTCGGTGATGCCCATGGCGTAGGCGACGATCGAGCCGGCCGCCGAGCCTCGGCCGGGGCCCACCGCGATGCCGTTGTTCTTGGCCCACATGATGAAGTCGGCGACGACCAGGAAGTAGCCCGGGAACCCCATCTGGATGATGACGTCCATCTCGTACTCGACCTGCTTCTGCCGGTCCTCGGGAACACCGCCCGGGAAGCGGCGGTCCATGCCCCGGCGGACCTCCTCCTTGAACCAGGAGACCTCGGTGTAGCCCTCGGGGATGTCGAACTTGGGCATGAGGTCGCGCTTCTCGAACATGCCCGTGGTGTCGACCATCTCGGCGACCAGGAGCGTGTTGGCGCAGCCTTCCTGCCAGGCGTCCGAGGAGTCGATGGCGTACATCTCGTCCGTGGACTTCAGGTAGTAGCCGGTGCCGTCGAACTTGAAGCGGTCGGGGTCGGAGAGGTTCTTGCCGGTCTGGATGCACAGCAGGGCGTCGTGGGCGGTCGCCTCGTGCGCGTACGTGTAGTGCGAGTCGTTCGTCACCAGCGGGGGGATGCCGAGCTTCCTGCCGATCTCCAGGAGGCCGTCGCGGACCCGGTGCTCGATGTCGATGCCGTGGTCCATCAGCTCCAGGAAGTAGCGGTCCTTGCCGAAGATGTCCTGGTAGTCGGCGGCGGCCTTCAGCGCCTCGTCGTACTGGCCGAGCCGCAGCCGGGTCTGCACCTCGCCGGAGGGGCAGCCGGTGGAGGCCACGATGCCCTCGGACCACTGGGAGATGGTCTCCTTGTCCATCCGGGGCCACTTCTGCAGCCAGCCCTCGGCGTAGGCGTCGGAGGACAGTTTGAAGAGGTTGTGCAGGCCGGTCTTGTTCACCGCCCACATCGTCTTGTGCGTGTAACCACCGGAACCCGAGACGTCGTCCCGCTTCTGGTGCGGCTGCCCCCACTGGATCTTGCGCTTGTTCCGCCGGGACTCGGGGGCGACGTACGCCTCGATCCCGATGATCGGGGTCACCCCGGCCTTCTGCGCGGAGTGGAAGAAGTCGTACGCCCCGTGCAGGTTGCCGTGGTCGGACATGGCGATGTGCGTCATGCCCATCTCGTTGCAGGCGTTGAACATGTCCTTCAGCCGCGCGGCACCGTCCAGCAGCGAGTACTGGGTGTGGACGTGCAGGTGCGTGAAAGGCGGCTTTGACACGGTTGCGACCTCCGGGGGAAACAGGCGTCGACGATCTTCCGACCGGCTGCGGACAGTCTGGGGGGACAGCGTCGAAGTCTATGCCCCGGGACTGACACCGGCCGGGCACTCCCACGTACCTTCGTGCGTTGGGTACGGCAGATACGGCTGTCGTACACGTCATGCACCAGGAGGCACCCCGCGATGTCGGTCACCCCGCTCAACGAAGAGCAGCGCGGCGAGGAGATCCTCGCCGTTTTCGACACCGCCTTCGGCGAGCTCCTGGCCGCCGACCCGGCCGCGTTCCGCGTGAAGTTCCGGAAGATGGCCGCCTCGGCCTTCGCCTTCTACCGCGGCACGGCGGGGCTCTTCTACCACGACCTCGACACCGACCGGCGCGGCGGCCCCTACCTGGACGAGCGCACCTCGCGCGTGTGGATCCACGGCGACCTGCACGCGGAGAACTTCGGCACGTACATGGACTCCCTATCGGCGTACGTGGATGACTGTCTTCCCGCAGTGTTCG
>NZ_JBEYFC010000663.1:0-4212 GCF_040634175.1 Streptomyces sp. NPDC007162 | reverse complement strand
AGGCCGTCCGTACGTATTGCGCCATCATTTCCCATCACCTGGGATCCATCGAAAGGTTCGAGCCCGCGGTGGCGAAGAAGCTGAAATGGGACCAGGTCCGGGCAGGACGAGAGACTAGTCCGGGAGCCTGGCGGTTTCGTGCGGAGTCGGATTCTTTACCCGGGTTGACGGAAATACACCCGGGAGTGTGACGGTGGCGGTCACTTCTCCCGCGGGGAGCCGTCCAGCAGCGACTCGACGAGGGCCGCGACGTGCCGGCGGTCGTCGGACGACAGCTTCTGGACGCTCGCGATGAGCAGGGCGACCTCGGGGTCGGCGGCGGGCGCGTTCGGGTCCGCGTCCGGCGAGGTGTCGTACACGTGGATCCCGCAGGCCTCGGCGGCGGCCCGGCGCACCGTCTCCAGCGGGAGTTCCAGGCCCTTGGCCAGGCCTTCCAGGGTCGCCGTCTGGGGCATGCGGACCACTCGTTCCGCGGTGGCCAGGTGGTGGACGGTGGAGCGGGGGACGGAGCCGCGGCGCGCCACGTCACCGTAGGACCAGCCCTTGCGGTCGAGGTGCTCACGGATCAACTGCTGCAGTGCGTTGGCCACTGACCGTCACTTCCTGCTCGCCGCGGGCGGAGTCCGCCATGTCGGGGCCGATTCTACGGGCGGGTAGCCGATCGGCCGAGAGGGTGATTTTCCGAAGGGGTTGCGCAGGGGGTCTCCGAGCCCGTAGTGTCCAATCTCGTTGGACAGCACGTCCGACCAGATTGGACAGAGTCCGGGGGGAACCTGACTCGGTCCGATCGGAAATGTTCTATCCCTGAGGGGGAAATGATCATGATGGACGCCCATGAGCTCGAGGCCGAGTCCGCGGAGCTGCTGCCGGGTCGTGAGGCCCTGGGCCGGCTGAAGTTCGGCTTCGGCAAGACGGTCAACGTCACCAAGCACGTCGCGAACATCAGCGCCCACAACGAGTCCGCCGCCCTGAACGACCACTCCTCGTGGTCGGTGGCCGACTCCGGCGCCGCCCAGACCATCAGCGTCACCCAGTAACACCGTCCCGGCGCCCGGCGCCGGGACCATCCGGACCCACATCGATCTCATCGCACACGCACCGAAAGGACATCCGTCATGAGCATGGACATGAACGAGCTGGAGAACGAGTCCGCCGAGCTGCTCCCCGGCCGTGAGGCCCTCGGCCGCCTGAAGTTCAGCTTCGGCAAGACCGTCAACGTCACCAAGCACATCGCCAACATCGACGCGTCGAACCAGTCGGCCGCGCTGAACGACCACTCCGCGTGGTCGTCCGCCGAGTCGCAGGCCGCGCAGACGATCAGCGTCACCCAGTAGTCCCCGCGAGCGCCACCGCCGTCGCCCCGGCGGTGGCGCTCCTGGGTATCGGGGGGAACTTCATGGGGGATCCGGGGGGAGACCACATATGACGGTGCTCGGAGACGGGACCGCCGCGCTGTACGACACGGGCCCGGTGCCCGGACCCGGCGGCTGGCCGGTGACCTACGAGCAGGTGGCGACGGGCAACCTGCCGGTGGTGGAGGCGCCGTCGCCGGTCCCGAGGCTGAGCGCGGGACTGCGGCTGCACGGCGAGTACCAGGGGTCGGGTTTCACCGAGCCCAAGTACATCGCCCGTCGGGGGGACGGGCAGGTCGTGCAGCTGTCCAGGCTGCTGTACCTGGTGGCGTCGTCGGTCGACGGCGTCCGCGATGCCGAGGCCATCGCGCACCGGGTCAGCGCCCGCTTCGGCCGCGAGGTCAGCGGGGAGAACATCCGCTTCCTCGTCGAGAAGAAGCTCCAGCCGCTGGGCGTGACGGTCCCGGAGGGCCAGGAGGACGACGAGGTCGACGCCCCGCGCTCCGACCTGCTGCTCGCCCTCAAGGGGCACCGGGTCATCTTCGACGAGCGGCGCACGATGAAGATCGCGCGTTCCCTGGCGTGGCTGCACCGGCCGGCCGTGGTCGCGCTGGTGCTGGGCTCGGTCATCGCCATGGACGTCTGGCTGTTCGGGTTCTTCGGGGCGATCGAGCCCGTCCTGCAGGTGCTCGACCAGCCGGTCCTGATCCTCGTCGTCTTCGTGCTCACCGTGGCCTCCCTCGTCTTCCACGAGTTCGGCCACGCCTCGGCGTGCAGATACGGCGGAGCCCGCCCCGGCTGCATCGGGTGCGGGCTCTTCCTCATCTGGCCCTCCATGTACACGGACGTCACCGACGTCTACCGGATCGGACGGGCCGGGCGGCTCCGCACCGACCTGGGCGGCGTGTACTTCAACGTCGTCTTCATGCTGGCCATGGCCGGCGCCTACTTCGCCACCGGGGCCCAGTTCTTCCTGGCCACGGTGTACCTCGGGCACTTCGAGATCATGGAACAGCTGATGCCGGCCGTACGGCTGGACGGCTACTACATCCTCGGCGACCTGGCCGGCGTCCCGGACCTGTACGGCAAGATCAAACCGATCCTGCTGGCCCTGGTACCGGGATCGAAGGGGGACAGGGCCCGCGAGGAGGTCGCCGGGCTGAAGAAGTCGGCGCGCGCCATCGTCGCCACCTGGGTGCTGACGATGGTCCCGCTGATCATCGGCGAACTCGGCTACGCGCTGTGGAACCTGCCCAGGATCCTCACCACGATGACCCGCTCGCTGACCGAGCAACTGCTCGGCACCGGCTCGGCGTTCGTGGACGGGAAGATCGTCGAGGGGCTGGTCGGGACGATCGGCTGCGTGATGCTGCTCTGCCCGATGGCCGGTGTCGTCTATCTGTCCGTGAAGATCGGCGGGCGGATCTTCCGGGCCGCGAAGCGGTCGACGGACGGCCGGCCCGCGCTCCGGCTCGTGGTCTGCGCGCTCGCCCTGGCCACGCTCACCGGGCTCAGCTACGCCTGGGTGTCCGGGGTGACGCCGAAGCCGCTGCCCAAGCAGCCGCCGATCGCACCGATCCTCCAGCCGGGGGTGCCGACCACGGCGCCGCCGACCCGGCGGGCCTCGGCCCCCGACCAGCCGTCCGACGGCTCGGGCCGGCCCTCGGACACGGTGTCCGGGGCCCCGGCGGCCTCGGCCGGTCCGAGCGGCACGCCCTCCGACGAGCAGACGTCACGCGGCGCGTCCGCATCGGCGTCGCCGTCCGCCTCGGTGCCGGGCCGTCCCGTCGCCGGCAAGTCGCCGACGCCGTCCAGCGGGGGTTCGGCCACCGGGCCGACGCCCATCCCGTCGGAGAGCGTCGCGGTGACGCAGACGCCCACCCCGTCGGAGAGCGTCCCGGTGTCGACGACGCCCAGCGTGTCCCCGCCGCCGGCCAGCGACCCGCCGACGAGCCCGGCCCCGGCGACGTCCTGACGACGACGGCACCGGGTCGGCGCACGGCATCCGCCGGCACCGGGCCGTCGTCCCACTCATCGCTTACCGCAGCAGTACAGGAGCACAGGAGCACTCCATGAGCAGTCACCGAAAACCACACGCGACCACCAGTCCGCTCACCCGGCGGGCCGTCCGGATCGGCCTGTTCGCCGCCGGGCTCGCGGGTGCGGCCACCGCCGTGCCCGCCCAGGCGGCCACCGCGGCGCCGCACGCCGCGTTCGCCTCCGACCACGTGTTCAGCCACGCCGACCGCGGCCACCACACCCAGACCAGGGACTCCTTCACGGTCCGTCAGTTCGGCACGGTGAACGCCGCGGCCGTCCGCAACCAGGCCAACGCTGTCTCGGCCGGCTGCTCGGCGGACGACCACTGCCGTTCGGTCGCGCTGTCCTTCCAGATCGTCACGATCGCCGGGGAGCACACGCACCTCAACGCCGTGAACCTCAGCGACGCCGCCAACAAGAAGTGCACGGGCTGCCAGACCCTCGCGGGCGCCTACCAGTTCGTGGTCTCCACGCCGACCGCGCTGCGCTTCGACAAGGCCACCCAGGACAAGCTCGCCGACATCCACCGCCGGCTCGACGCCCTGACCCGGTCCACCCTGCCCGCCGCCGACCTGCGCACCCAGGTCGACGGGCTCGCCGGTGAGGTCACCACCGTCCTGCACGACGCGGTCGCGAACGCCCCCAAGGGCGACCCCAAGACCGACGTCACGCTCCACCGCCACCTGGACGGCTGGCCCCAGGGCCGCTGACCCCCGCGCCCCCGCCGCCGCACGGCAACCACACATCGCGCACCGCACCCCGGCCGCCGGTTCCACGACCGCCTCTCGTGGACCCGGCGGCCGGCCGTGTCCATTGACAC
>NZ_JBEYFC010000662.1:0-4215 GCF_040634175.1 Streptomyces sp. NPDC007162 | reverse complement strand
GCTGCACAGCTGTTCCCGCAGGGCGGGGTCCGCGATGACCAGGACGGCCTTGAGCTGGTTGATCGCCTGGGTACGGGCCTTGACCGCGGAGTCCTTGGCGAGTTTGTAGATCCGGGCACCGTGCACGGGACCGTCGCCGGACTTGGCCCGAGCCCGGGCGCGACCGCTGAGCACGGCCCGCGCGGCGGCCTGAGCGTCGAGCGGGTCCGACTTCCCCAGCAGCCGGCGGGCCGAGCGGTCAGGCCGGTTCACTTCGAACACCTGAATCTGCTGGGCCAGCAGGTAGCGGGACAGGCCCGCGCCGAAAGTGCCGGTACCCTCCACCCCCGCTCGACGCACCGTCCCGCGCTTACGGGCCCACGCGAGCAGCTGCCGGTAGCCGGCCGCCGTCGCCGGAAAGGACGCCGTTCCCAAGATCTTCCCTAGCGGTGAGAGCACGGCGGCGACATGGACCTCTCCGTGCGTGTCCACACCCAGGACGACCTCGCGCCGAACGGGAGGATCCGCGCTCGAGAAGGAGCTGCGCTGTCGTCTCGTCATGATGGTTCGCCTCCCACGTGATGACGTGCTCCTGCATGGATGGCACCGGCCCGCTCGGGCGGTCTGAACCGTGATGGCGCCTGAACTCGGCAAGGCCCCTATAGGGACACGCCCTGTGGCTCGGTACCAGCAAGCGCCATCCCGTAACGGCGGTCGACATGCCTGTGACTGGACACTTCGGTCATAGATCTCACGAGTCAAACCCCCGTCCGGGACGGCTCCGCGCAACGGTCCCATCGATCCCGGCACGACGGCACGTCCCGACCACAGCCGGATGGCTTCGCACGAACCAGCCCTCAACGTGGCCGGAGCAGTGCGGGAATGAGTTGACTCCCGCCCACTCGTGACCAGCAATGGCGGACAGCCGTCCGGCCTGCCCCGCGTCCCCGCCGGACGCGACGACCTCCGGGGCCTGACCCGACAACTCGTCCGCGTCGTCCACGTCCTGGAGCTCGAAGGCAACGCGCTGAGGGAAGCGAACGGCGTTCTTGCACAGGACCTGGCCGCGCGCTGCCCGGGCCGGCGCGGTTGAGCGGGGTCCCAGCCGGTCAGCTGCCGCAGGCACAGCCCGCGGACTCCTTCGCCTCGGCCGGCGTCTGGGCCGGGTCGACGGACTGCTCGTCATGGGTGCAGCAGGCCGCAGTGCCGCAGCAGGCGTCCGGCGTGCCGTCCGCCCTCTTGCCCAGCGTGTCGGCGTCAGCCTTGACGACGTAGACCTCCCAGGGCTCCTCGCCCGGGCCGGTCACCCAGGTCTTGTCCTGGACGGCGTAGCAGCAGGAGGTGTCATTCTCCTCGAAGGTGGCCAGCCCCGCGTCCTTCAGTCGCGCGGTGGCGGCGGTGACCTGCTCGGTTCTCCCGACCTCGACGCCGAGGTGGTCCAGGCGGGTCTCCTCTCCGGCGTCGCCCTCGATGAGGACGAGCTTGAGCGGGGGCTCGGCGACGGCGAAGTTCGCGTAGCCGGGGCGAAGCTTGGCCGGCTCGGTGCCGAACAGCTTCGAGTAGAGTCTCTGCGCTCTGGATCGCGAGGAACAGGTTGTAGGCGTAGGACGTGCTGGAGGCAGCCTCGCTGTAATCGCGACACACCGAGGTGGGGGGTCATCGAAAAGATGCCCGACCGGAAGAATCGCGAAGAACACCAGCTCAGGGGCCGTTTTCGGGCTCATTGCTCCGCGCGTGCGCTGAGAGCGTCAAGACCAACAGCCCATCCCTCCTGATCACTCGCGACCTGCTCTCGGGACTCAAGGACAGCTTCCTCCTGCACCACCAGGCGGTGATCCGAACGGTCACGGCAGGGAAGACGAGCTGTCGACGCATGCCGGGATCCGATCGGGGTAGGCGAGCCGATTCGGGCTTGAACGGAGGAGGGAACATGGACGACGTCGCCGCCCCCGGCAGGGAAAGTAGTGCCCTGTCCGGGGTTCGGGCGTGTTCTGGCGCCCTGCTCGGTGGAACGCTGGAAAACCTGCGGGAGTCCGCCATCGCGGTCGATGACGCCGGCCTCATCGTCGCGGTCAACAGCGCAGCCCTAAGCCTGCTGGGCAGGGAAGCCTCAGAGCTCGTAGGTCAGGACTTCCACGACCTGCTGCACCGGGACAGATACGGGCACTCGGTGCCGCGCTCGCGATGCTGGATGAGGAAGGCGCTGCTCACGGGGGATACCAGGCATGGCGACGCCGAGTGGTTCGCCCGCGGGGACGGCGTTCTGGTCCAGTTGTCCTGGCTGGTCACGCCCTACTCACCCGCTCCGGGCGGGACAGGTGCGCTGATGGTGTTGTACGAACCGAAGCCAGGGGACGTGCGCCACAGCGACGGCGGCCACTCCGCGCCGCTGACGGAACTGGACCGCCTGGCCTTGCTGGCAGAGACGACCACGCGGCTCACATCCACCCTGGACGCGGACGAGGCGCTGCACCGACTGGCGGCCCTGACCGTGCCCCGGCTAGCGGACTGGGCCGTGTTCGACCTGCTCACCGAACGTGACGAAGTACGACGCGTTCTCGTGATGGAGCACAAGGACGGCATTCTCGTCGAGCGGGAGGACTTGCAAGGCCCAATGCCTCCGGTGCCGGCAGAGTCACCGATGCCCCTGTCACGGGCCCTGCGCGGCGCCGCGTCCTCACTCGCCGGCCCCGCCACCTACCAAGGCGCGCCCGACTCCGGTATAGCGGTCGAGCAGCAGCGCCTGTTTACCGCGACAGGTATGCACTCCGCCGCCATCGCACCCATCCGCGGACTGCGCGACGTGCTCGGCGCCCTGACCCTGGGCCGGGCCCGGCGCCATGACGCGTTCACCCCTGCCGACCTGCCGCTGCTGGAGGACCTCACCCGCCGGGCGGGCCTGGCACTGGACAACGCGCGCCTGTACCAGCGCCAGCGCAAAGTCGCCGAGACCATGCAACGGCACCTGCTGCCCCAGCTGCCCGTCCTGCCCGGGCTGGAGATGACCGCGCGCTACGTACCCGCTCCGGACGCCTCATCCGTGGGCGGTGACTGGTACGACGCCTTCGCTCTGGCCGCCCATGCCCACGCACTGGCCATCGGCGACATCGTCGGACACGATCTCGACGCCGCAGCCGGCATGGCGCAGGTCCGCAACATGCTGCGCGCCTTCGCCTGGTCCCACCCCGAGGCCGCACCCAGCGCCGTCGTCACTCGGCTCGACGAGGCAGTGATGCACATAGCCGAGGTACCCATGGCCACCATGATCCTGGCCAGGCTCACACTCGGCGACGACTCACTGTGGCGTCTACGCTGGACGAACGCCGGCCACCCGCCGCCCCTGCTCATCACCCACGACGGTCAAACCCGCTACCTCGAAGAGGCGCACGGCATACTCCTCGGCACCGGAGTCACCAGACCTCGTCCCGACGCCGTCACCGTCCTGCCACCCCAGGCCACGCTCCTGCTCTACACCGACGGACTGGTCGAATCCCCGCACCACTCCATCGATCATGGACTGGACCGGCTGCGCCGACACGCGGCCTCCCTCGCCCACCGCCCCCTCGACTCATTCTGCGACTTGCTGCTGGACCAGGTCCGCCCCAGCGACAACGATGACGACGTCGCCATGATCGCCCTGCGTACCCCCCATCCCGTATGACCCGCCTGACCCACGCGTGAGTCAGACCGCGTGGGGTTGAAGGGCAGGCCGTCGAGGCTCCTGAGCCGGTGGGCTGCACCTTCGGGGGCCTCTCTCCGACGCGCGAAGAGTTCGCGCGGTGCGGGCCCCGCGCTGCTCCGCGGGTGAGCGCGGCCAGAACACAGTGTCCGCATGCCGCTTCGCCGAGGAGGACGGGCGCCGTCTAGGTCGGGGACGGTCAGGAGGAGCTGGCTGGTGAGGGGGTACGGCAGGCTCCTGCGGTGCTCGCGGTTATCGAACACTGGCGTCCAGGTCGGCTCCGGCGTACGGCCATCACCTTCGACGGCGACTCGGGGCAGCACGACACTGATCTCGACAGCCTTACGCACACCGGTGGTGGGGCAACTCCAGGGCCAACGACGAGGGCCTGTGAGGTAGACCGCCCTCACCATGATCACCCTGCCTGGACTCTCGTCCTGCGAAACCATGGCGAGCGGGAAGGGCGCTGGGCGTGGAGGACGAGCAGCGCCAGGGCGCCGGTCGCCCCGGCCCAGGTCAGTGTGAGCAGGTCGTAGGACCAGGGGATGTGCGGGGTG
>NZ_JBEYFC010000661.1:0-4222 GCF_040634175.1 Streptomyces sp. NPDC007162 | reverse complement strand
TCCGGCGGGCGCGGACACCCGGCGGGTGGCACGGCGACGGGCGCGCGGAGCGGGAACGGCCTCCTCGACGGCGGCCGCGGCGGCGGCGGCTGCCTCGGGGGCTGCCTCGGCCGCGGGGGGCTCGGCGGGCTCGGCCACGGCGGCCGGGGCTCCGGCGGGCGCGGAGGCGCGGCGCGTGGCGCGTCGGCGCGCACGGGGCGGGGCGGTCTCCTCGTCGCTCTCCGCGGCGGCCTCGGCCGGGCTCGCGTCGGGCTCGGCGACAGCGGGAGCGGCAGCCGTGGCAGCGGCGGGGACGACCGTCTCGGCGGTCTCCGGGGCCCCGGTGGGCGCGGACACCCGGCGGGTCGCACGACGGCGCGTGCGCGGGGCAGGAGCGGCCTCGGCCGCGTCGCCGGCCGCTACGGCCTCGGAAGGCTCGGCCGCGGCGGCCTGTGCCACCTCGGTGGGCTCGGCGGCCGGTATGGCCGGAGCGGTGGTCCCGGCCTGGTCCTCGGTCACGGCCTCGGCCGCGACGGGCGGTCCCGCGGGGCGGGACGCGGCACGGCGACGCCTGCGCGGCGGCAGGGTGTCGCTGGGGGTGTTCGGTTCGGAGCCCGTAGGGGTCTCTGCGGGTTCGGTCGGTTCGAGCATGCGGGCGTTTCTCCCGTCAGGCTCCCGGGCGCCGCGCCTGGTCCGGAGTCGATCGTCGAGCGACTACCGGTGACGTCCGCGGCTCGCGCGTTGCGCGGTGCCGCCGTGTGGGGCGCGGGCGCCGCACAGGAGCTCTCTGTGTCCTGTCTCGCCGGTTCCGTACGCCTTGTCGCGGACGGCCTGGCGAAAGTCTTCTGGTCGGTGCGCTGCCCGACCCAGGTGGCTCCCGAGTACGAGGGCTGCGCTACGACGTCCGTCCTTCGCGGGACCTTCCTTACGCCGACGCCGTCGCGGCGGCAGCGGGTTCGGCCTTCGAGAGGGCCTCCACTGCCTCGCGGTCGGGCGCGAGCGGGTCGGTCACCGTGCCGGTCTCTTCATCGAGCAGCCCCTGCGCCAGCCTGGTCACCGCTGCGGGGACCGGCGGCGCCAGGTCGGCCACGGCGCGGAGACCGGACAGGACGTCGTCGGGTCGTACGGCAGGCGTCACGTGCCGAACAACCAGCCGCAGTATCGCACAGGGCTGGTCGGTCGGCCTATCAGCCGTTTCACTCTGTGTTTCAAGTTGCACGACGGCGGGGCGGGCGTCGAAGGTGCGGACGCCGTTCTTGGTCATGCGCTGGACCTCGACGGCCTCGGCGGTGTTGAACGCGGCGACGGCCTGTTCGGCCAGGGCCGGGTCCACGCCGGGCAGCCGGAGCTCCCACACGGATGCGGTGAGCCGGTCGGCCAGTCCTGACGTGCGTGCCTCGACCGCGTCGACGATGTCGAGCCCGGTGGGCAGGGACTCGTCGAGGAGGGCGCGCAACCGCTCCGGGTCGCGGGGTGCGGTGAGCGCGATCTCCAGGTACTCCGCCTCGCTGCCCGTGCCGGTGGGTGCGGCATTGGCGTACGACACCTTGGGGTGCGGTGTGAACCCCGCCGAGTAGGCCATCGGCACCTCGGCGCGGCGCAACGCACGCTCGAAGGCGCGCTGGAAGTCACGGTGGCTGGTGAACCGGAGGCGGCCGCGCTTGGTGTAGCGCAGTCGGATGCGCTGCACCGCGGGTGCGGGCGGCGGGCCTTCGGGCTGTCGCTTGCCCAGTGTCGTCAGTCCTTCGTGGTTCTCGTGAGGTTCTCGCGGAAGCGGCCGTACCGCTGTGGGCCGTACCGCTGTGTACTGCTATCCACCAAGAGTACGTGTGTCGCGGCCCGTGGGTTCCCGACGGTCCGCGGCCGTCGGCCGGACCGGGCTGCCGAAGAGGGCGCGGCGCAGGTCGGCGCGGGCCCGGCGGACGGCTCGGCCCACGGCGTGTGCGGCCTGGGCCGCGGGGCGGAGCACGAGGTCGCGCACCACGTGTCCGACCGGGGTGAGGACGGTCCGGTACGCCCGGCGGGCGGGCTCCACGAGGATCCACCGGAAGGAGGGTGCCGAGCACCCGTCCGGCGGCCCGTACGAGGCGCCCCAGGGCTCGTACGCCGTGCCCGGCGGCCCGCCAGGCGTGGCCGAGGGCTTCGCCGATCTCCCTGAGGACGACGCGGAGGCCCCGGGCCAGGGGGGCGAGGCCGGCGCCACGGGGCGAGGGCGGGCAGGACGAGGAGCACGCGCGCGATCCGGTACAGAACGCCGGCGGTTTCGCCGGCCAGCCAGGCGACGGCCCGCGCGACGGGGGTGAGGAGCCGCACGAGGGCGTACCCGATCGGGGTGGGCACGCGCGCGTGGAGCCACAGCAGGGCGTGGCCGAGGGGCGTGAGCAGGTGGCGGTACAGCCAGACCAGCGGGACGACGAGGAAGCCGTTCAGGAGCCGCCCGACGGCGCGGCCCAGGGGGGCAAGAACATGTCGCCCGACGAGGCACCCTTCGGGGTGCGCGCTCGGTGGCTGCCGTTGTGGCTGATTCTGCACGCCCAGGCCCGTGCGGTCGCTCCCCGAGCCCGTCCGGATGCGGTCCCGCGCACCCCCTTGATCACCATATGGCGGCGACACGGTAACAGTTGACCCGCTCACGCCAATATGGATGGATCCGGCCAGGTCGGCTTGATTTGCTGAGGGCCAATCAAGCCTTGATCCCCGGGGGGACGAGTAATGAACTGGTACGTGGACGTACTCAAGAAGTACGCGGTGTTCAGCGGCCGCGCGCGCCGGCAGGAATACTGGATGTTCTTCCTGTTCAACCTGATCATCAGCATCGTGCTGGCGGTCGTCGGACGGGCCATCGGGTTCGCCGCCCTGAGCTCGATCTACGCGCTCGCGGTCCTGCTGCCCGGCCTGGGCGTCGCGGTCCGCCGGCTGCACGACACCGGCCGGTCCGGCTGGGCGATCCTGATCGGCATCATTCCGCTGGTCGGCTGGATCATCCTGATCGTCTGGCTCGCCTCCGAGGGCAAGCCCGAGGAGAACCAGTACGGCCCCAACCCGAAGTACGCGGCCGCCGCCTGATCACGCGTCACCCGAGGGCCCGTCGGATCCGTCCGGCGGGCCTTCGCCCGTCCGGCGCCTAACCGGCTGCCGAAGAGCTGCGCCGGTTGCGTTCGGCCTGGAGGTGCAGGACCAGGAAGAGCACGCGCAGCAGGTCGTCGGGAAGGGCGGTCCAGCCGTCGGGCAGCGCGATGCGGCGGGGACGGCCGCCCAGGAAGTCGTACGACAGGCAGAGCGGCCCCACCGCGCGCGCCCGCCCGCCGAACCTGGGGTGGTCGACCGGGTACGGCCCGATGCGCAGCGGGACCCCCGACCAGGCGGCGCAGTCCACGTCCCAGGTGCCGAACGTCCTCGGGACGCTGCCCAGCCGTCCGTAGCCGATCTCCGTGTCGCCGATCCGCCGCAGCCGGCTGCCCAGCATGTCGTACTCCAGCGGATGCGGGCCGAGCGCCTGGGGCCGGCCGCCCCACCGTCCGTAGGTGAGCGGGACGTCCCCGATGGCGCGCAGCCGGCCGCCCAGCCTGTCGTAGCCCAGTTCCAGTTCCATGACCGCCGGCTCCTCCGCCGCTCGCCCGACTTCGGTTCCCCGATTGTGCGGCCGGGCCGGTCCGGCTTGCGTGGCGGTCGTGTCACGGTTTCGCACACGTCGCGGACGGTTGCGGTCCCCGGCCGCGGCTCCCGGGCTCACCCGCCCCGGGTGAGGCGTACGGGCCCGGGACGGGCGCACCCTCGACACGGCAGGTGTCCGGCATCGGGGAGCCGTGTCGGAGGGACGACCATGAACCCGCAGACCCGTCTGGCGTCGCGCTCCGACCGTCTCACGGCCTTCTCCTGGGCCCGGGTCGCGCTGCTCGCCCTGCTGGGCAGTCTGCTCGTCCTGCTCGTCAGCGCCGGGCTGCGGAGCCTGCTGTGGGTCCTGGTCGCCATCGCCGCGGTGGCGCTGGCCGCCGGGGGCCTGTGGTGGACCCTCGCCCACCCCGGGCCGCTCCGCGCCGCCGGGGCGCTGGTGGCGGCGGCCGCCCCGGTGACCGCCCTGGCCCTGTTCGCCACCCACGGCATGCTGGTGCCCGCCTGCCTGGCCCTCGGCCTGTGGCTGCTGGCGCTGACGGCCGCGCGGATCGCGACCGCCCCCGCGGACCGGGCGGGCGGGCGCGGCTGAAGGTGTCGGCGCTGGCCCAGAACGGGGCCCGGATCGACC
>NZ_JBEYFC010000660.1:0-4222 GCF_040634175.1 Streptomyces sp. NPDC007162 | reverse complement strand
CGCCGGAGGTGTAACCGCCCTTGCGGCATATCGTCGACTTCAGGTTCGCCTGCGTGACGGCGGGGGAGACGGCGCCGGGCGTGCACCGGGGATCCTCCAGCGGTTCCCCGTGCTCGTAGCGGTAGTGGCACGAGCCGGCCGCCGGCTGCTGCTGAACGGTGTAGTGCTGCTGCGGACCCGCGCCCGTCGCGATGGCCCGCGCCGAGCCGGCCTTCCCCGGAGCCCCGGCCCCGGGGCTGCCGCTCTCGGACGGCGTCGACGCGCCGAGCGAGGTGGATTTGCAGCCCGCCAGCAGGAGGCAGGCGAACACGACGGGCGGTACGAGACGGCGGGCAGAGCGCATAACGACCCCTCAAAGGCAGGCGACGACTGAGGGGATACTCCCCTACCGGCTCAGGGCCCTACCGTCCGGGGCACCGCGCGAAAGACGCACCCGACGCACGGCGCGGGCCACCGCCGGGCGGCGTGAGCCCCCGAGGGACCGGCCGGCGCCGCGGAGCTGACGCTCCGTCACCCCTGCCGACCCGCTATTGCACAGCTGTGACAGCGAGCGCACAGCGCTGTCACCGGCTGTGGGGAGACTTCTTCCATCGCAGCGTCATTCACATGCCTGGGGGAACCCCGATGTCCGCTCGTCGCCGTAGGAACAGCAAAGCCGTCACCGTCACGGGCGTCGCCGCCCTGCTCGCCCTGTGCGGCGCGGCCGCCACCGCGACGGCCGCCCCGGCCGCCCGCGCGGTCACCGTGCCCAGGGGACTCACCATCAGCGACGGCACCCGGCACGTCCTGGTCAACGGCAAGTCGATCGACTTCGGCACCCCCGTCCGCGACCTGGCCTGGAACCCCAGCGGCAGCAAGGCCGCCTTCGTCGACGGGCACGGCGACCTCGTCGTCTCCGACCCCGACGGCAGCCACCGCGTCACCGTCGCCGTCAACCCGGGCGGGCAGACCTGGTCCCACCCCACCTGGCAGGTGACCGCCGCCGACCGGGCGAACCGGATCCCCGCCAAGAACAACCTCATCTTCTCGGCCAAGATCCACGGCAGCACGGTCCTGGAGGGCGTCAAGGCCACCAGCAACCACGGCAGGCCCGCGAAGATCAGCCTGAACGGCGACCCGGGCGACGGCGCCGTCCCGCAGACCGGCAACACCTGGCCGAACGTCGGCGGCAGCTACGGCACGTCCGTCTACGAGAACACCCGCAACGGCGAGGTCTACATCCGCGACGACTACCTGCGCCAGCAGGGCGGCGCGCTGACCAAGGGTTCCGAGCCCGCGCTCGCCCCCGACGAGGAAGAGGTCGTCTTCGTGCGCTCGGTGCACGGGCACGACCACCTCTTCGTCGAGGAGTTCGGCGGCTCGACCAACGTCGTCAAGGACGTCACCCCGGGCGCCACCACCGACTACACCGAGCCCACCTGGTCGCCGAACGGCAGGACCATCGCCTTCCGCGCCCCGACCGGCACGTACACCCTCACGAAGACCGCCCACGGCTTCGGCAGGCCGGTCAAGGTCTCCCAGCACACCGGCCTGCCCGCCTACCGCGGCTGACGCCCTCTACAGCGGCCGGCCGCCGCCGCCCAACCGGCCTCCCGAGCGGGCCAGTTCGGCCTGGAGCTCGGGC
Organism: Streptomyces sp. NPDC007162; assembly: GCF_040634175.1. Lineage (NCBI taxonomy): Bacteria > Bacillati > Actinomycetota > Actinomycetes > Kitasatosporales > Streptomycetaceae > Streptomyces > Streptomyces sp. NPDC007162. Next base: position 2,598 of record NZ_JBEYFC010000660.1, on the reverse strand, counting down.
AGGTGCTGGTCGGCCGTGTCATGCGGCAGGTACTCGACCACATCGAGGAAACGGAACAGGACCTGGGTCCTGGTGACGGCGAACTCGTAGTCGTCGTACCCCACCACGGCACCCATCTCCCCCCGCACGGCGCCCCGGACGACATGCGCGGTCATGTCGTCCGGGTGCTGTGCCGTCAGCCCCCGGCGCGCGTTGGGGCGCGCCAGGTACGGGCAGACCATCGAGGCGTAGAGCATGCACGCGCGGTGCCCCGGGGCCTCCAGGGTCGCCGCCATGTTGCGGTACGGCCGTCCGGCGGCGAGCGCCTCGCGGATCGCCGCGCTCTCCGCGGCGCCGACCACCCGCCACACCGGCCCCCTGGGGATCAGGGTGTTGCAGACCGAACACAGCCGCTGCCGTGCGCACTCGGCGCTGCGCCCGTAGTCCGTGAGCGCGAACCGGGGTTCGCCGCCCTCCCACGGGGTGATGGCGGGTACCGGGTACCCGCGGCTGTCACGGGGCCGGGCCTCGACGGCCGCCGGCATGGGAACGGAATCGAATCGCACACCCCATGGTGGACCAGGCGGCCCCGCCGCCGCGAGGGTTGCCGGGTGTGCGTCAGCCGGCCGGGCAGCCGAACCAGTTCACCGTGGAGTGGTCGACGGTGTAGCCCAGGCACCTGACGGTCGTGTCGTGCACGGTCTCGGTGCGGTCGACCGCACCGGTCTGGTAGTCCGTCCGGTAGTGCGGCAGGACGAGCGTGTCGATCTCGACGGTGTACCAGCGGCGCTTCTCCTCCGGCAGGCTGCAACTGTGGCCGGTGATGTTGCGGCTGGGTCCCTGGTCCTTCCAGACGGGCCGTTCGGCGCGGTCGCAGTGTGCCTCCGCGGCACGGGCGCCCGCGGGTACGGCGCCGGTGCCGACCAGGGCCGTCATGCCGGTGGCCACCGCGGCGGTGACGCCGAGCAGGCGCTTGAGGGTGGGGTTCATCGAGTGTGTCCTCCTGCCGACTTGGGTGACGGTCCGGAGTCGCCAGTCACCTCAGTGCGATCGTCACATCTGTGGGGCGGTCCGGCTCGTCGGCCGGACACGCGCTCGCCCGACCCGGTGACGGCACCTCCTTGACCAGGTAAAGGGTTCGGCATCGTCGGTTCAACGGTCTTGATATGCGCATGACCTTTTCGATGGGATGCGCGAGACCACTCCGAACCACAGGGGGATCCATGCACATAGCCCTTACCGGGCGGGGCGTCGCGGCTGCCACGTCCGTCGCCGCCCTCGCGGTCACCGCACTGGCGACCGCCGCCCCCGCCGCCGCACCGCACACCCTCGCGGTGCCGGCCGCCGTCGGGCACACCCTGGTCCACGGCGTGAGCAGCCCGCTCTCCAGCGCCCAGTGCCAGACCAAGTGGCACATCAACTGCTACGGGCCGCTCCAGTACCGCACCGCGTACGACCTCAACCCCCTTTACCGCAAGGGGATCACGGGCAAGGGACGCACGATCGTCATCGTCGACTCCTACGGTTCCCCGACCGTGCAGCACGACCTCGACGTGTACAGCAAGCAGTACGGGCTGCCCAGCACCAAGGTGAAGGTGGTCAAGTGGGGGCACGTGCCCGCCTTCGACCCCAAGAACTCCGACATGACCGGGTGGGCGGGCGAGACCACCCTGGACGTCGAGATGGCGCACGCGGTGGCACCCGCCGCCAAGATCGTGCTGGTGGAGACGGCGGTCTCCGAGACCGAGGGCACCACCGGTCTGCCGGAGATGATGAACGCCGAGAAGTACCTGATCGACCACGGCGTCGGCGACGTCATCAGCCAGAGCTTCGGCGCCACCGAGAACACCTTCCCCGGCTTCGACAAGGGGAACTTCTCCAGCATCAAGAACCTGCGGTACGCCTTCCAGGACGCGAACCGCAAGCACGTCACCGTGCTGGCCGCCTCCGGTGACGGCGGCGCCACCGACCTCCAGGCGGACGGCAAGACGTACTACAAGAAGCGCGTCAACTCCTGGCCGTCCTCGGACCCGTTGGTCACCTCGATCGGCGGCACTCAGCTGCACCTGAACGACAAGGGCGAGCGCGTCAAGCCGGACAGCGTCTACAACGACTACGGCTCGGGCGGCGGCGGCCAGTCCCACGTGTTCACCCGCCCGTCCTTCCAGAACGGCGTGAAGAAGGCCGTCGGCACCCGCCGCGGCACCCCGGACATCTCGATGGCCGCCGCGGTCAACGGCGGCGCCTGGATCTACTCCAGCTACGACCCGACCGCCGTCGGCTGGGACGTCACCGGCGGTACCAGCGAGGCCACCCCGCTCTTCGCGGGCATCGTCGCCCTCGCCGACCAGGCGGCCGGCCACCGGGTGGGCAACATCCAGCAGGCCCTGTACCGCCTCGCCGCCCACGCCAGGGCGAACGGCATCGTCGACGTCAACGACGGCACCGACAACTCCTACCAGGGCGTGACCGGTTACAAGGCGGTCAACGGCTACGACCTCGCCACCGGCGTCGGCACCGTCGACGCCCTGCGCTTCGTCCCGGCCCTCGCGAAGGCGAGCCGCCACGGCTGACGCCCCTCGCGGTGCGCGGACGGCGGCCCGGGTTCCGTACCCGCGC
>NZ_JBEYFC010000659.1:0-4224 GCF_040634175.1 Streptomyces sp. NPDC007162 | reverse complement strand
ACCCCGCCGAACTCGCCGCCGCCCTCGACCGTCTCCGGGCCGAGGAGTGGTGGCCGCACGGCTACGACTCCGGCCTCCCAGCCGCGGTCCAGGGCCGCGGTGATCAGCCGGCCGACGCCGGCGGCGACGCCGGCCGCGCACACGACGAGGTAGAGGAAGGGCGCACGGGGCTCATCGGTCATCCGGGCACTGTATGCGGGGGCTACCGCAACGGAAACGTCCGGCCCCGCTCGGACTCCGGGCGCGGTCCGTGGATCCGGCGCTCGTGCTCCTCGATCCGGACGTCGTTGATGCTCGCCTCGCGCCGGGTCATCAGCCCGTGCTCGTCGAACTCCCAGAGCTCGTTCCCGTACGACCGCCACCACTGGCCGGCCGCGTCGTGGCACTCGTACTGGAAGCGGACCGCGATGCGGTCGCCGTCGAAGGACCACAGGTCCTTGCGGAGCGCGTAGTCGAGTTCCCGGCCCCATTTGGCGGTGAGGAACCCGATGATCTCGGCGCGGCCGGTGACGAAGGTGCCGCGGTTGCGCCAGACCGGGTCCTCGGAGTAGGCGAGCGCCACCCGCTGGGGGTCACGGGTGTTCCAGGCGTCCTCGGCGGCCTGGACCTTCCGGGCCGCGGTCTCGCGGGTGAAGGGCGGCAGGGGCGGACGGTCGGCCATGGTCTCCTCCCCGGATGGAGAACGCACGTTCTCCAGGTCGCCGCTACCGTAGGAGAACGCTGGTTCTCGCGTCAAGGAAGGGTGTGGTCCGCACGTGGTCATGGACAGCGCGGTCGCCCGTGAGCGGGCTCTGGACGCCGCCGAGCGGCTGTTCTACGGGCGCGGGGTGCAGTCCGTCGGCATGGACGACATACGCGGTGCCTCCGGGGTCTCGCTCAAGCGGCTCTACCAGCTCTTCCCCGCGAAGGAGGAGCTCGTGGTGGCCTGTCTGGAGCGGCGGGACGTGCGCTGGCGGCAGCGGCTCGCCGCGCACGTCGAACGGCAGGGCGACGCGCGGGAGCGGCTGCTCGCCGTGTTCGACTGGCTGGAGACCTGGTTCGGCGAGGCGGACTTCCGGGGGTGCGCCTGGATCAACGTGTACGGCGAACTGGGTGCCACCTCCGAGCGGGTGGTGGCCCGGGTCCGGGACCACAAACAGGCGTTCCGGGACTGCCTCGCGGGGCTGGTGGCCGGCGCCGGACTGGACGCCGCGCTCACCGGGCCGCTGTTCCTGCTGGCGGAGGGGGCGATGGTGACCGCCGGGATCACCGGGAGCACGGCGCCCGCGGCCGAGGCACGCGCGGCGGCCGAGGTGCTGCTGCGCGCGGGCTGACGTCGGACCGCGGTGCTCCCGCGGGCGCGGCGGCGGGATCGACGACCTCACCGCGTGGCTGACGACGGTTGGCCCGGCTCCCACTGGCGGGCCTCGGCGGGGGTCCCGATCAAGGCGGGCACCTTGACGGGCGGCACCCCTCGGGCCCGGGCCCGCCGGGCCCGGTTCGTCGTCGCGCCGCGGAGACGCCTGCTGTACGTCCTGCGGGTGACCGTCGAGGGCGACCGGGTGACGGCGTACGAGGTGATCGCCGACCAGGCGCGCCTACGGGGTCCCGAGCCGGCGGTGCTCGACGCGCCGACAGTACCTACCCCGTCGGCTCCTTGACCGTGATGGCCTGGACCGGGCAGGCGCGGGCCGCCTCCTTGACCAGTGGGTCGCCGCCGCCGTCGGCCATGCCGGGCAGCAGCGCGCTGAAGCCGTCGTCGTCCTGGGTGAACACGTTGGGGGCCGTCAGGGCGCACTGCCCGGCGCCGATACAGACGTCCCTGTCGATCTCGATGTGCATGGCAGCAGCCTCTTACCAGGTCACGGGGAGTTCCAGCATCCCCTGGATCGTGTCGCCGGGCTTGAAGGGGATCGTCTCCGGCGGTGCGTCGAGCCGCAGGCCCGGCAGCCGTTCCCACAGGGTGGTGAGCGCGATCTCCAGCTCGGCCCGGGCGAGGTTCTGGCCCAGGCACTGGTGGATGCCGAAGCCGAAGGCCACGTGGTGCCGGGCCGGGCGGTGCCAGTCGAGCGTGTCGGGGTCGTCGTAGACGGACTCGTCCCGGTTGATGACCGAGGTCACGAAGAGCACGCCGTCGCCCTCGCGGATGGTGGCGCCGGCCACCTCGATGTCCTCCAGGGCGACCCGGAGCAGGCCGTCGGCGATGGACAGCGTCCGCATCAGTTCCTCGACGGCGGCGGGCATCAGCGTGGGATCGGCACGCAGTTCAGCCAGCCGCTCGGGGTTCCGGAGCAGGGTGAAGGTACCGAGCGAGATCATGTTGGCGGTGGTCTCGTGCCCGGCGACCAGCAGGATCATGGCCAGCGAGAGGAGCTCGGCCCGCTCCAGCTCGCCGCTCGCGAGCCGCTCGTGGACGAGTTCGTCGAGGACGCCGTCGCCGGGGACGGCGTCCCGTTTCCTGCTGTCGACCAGAGTTCCCAGGTAGTCCTCCAGCTCGGTGCGGGCCGCCATCGAGTCCTCGGCCGTCGGACCGCGCAGCAGCCGCCTCGACTGCGCCTCGAAGAACTCGTGGTCGGCGTACGGAACGCCGAGCAGGTCGCAGATGACCATGGACGGCACCGGCAGGGCGAAGGAACTCACCAGGTCGGCGGGCGGCCCCTCGGCGATCATCGTGTCGAGCAGTCCGTCGACGATCCGCTGGATGGACGGGCGCATCCGGGTGGCGCGTTTGACGGTGAAGGCCGGAATCATCATCCGGCGCCTGGTCTGGTGCTCGGGGTCGTCCGTGCCCAGCAGGGCGACCCTGCGGTCGCGGATCCCGGCGGCGCGTTCCGTCGGCACGGGGAACTCGGGCCGTCGGCGGTCGCTGGAGAGCCGGGCGTCGGAGAGCAGCGCCCGGGCCGTGGCGTGCCCGGTGACCACCCAGACGGGGCGGCCGTCGAACAAGGTCGCGCGGGACAGCGGCCGGTCCTCGCGCAGGGGGTCGTAGGCGGACGGCGGGTGGTAGGGGCACGTGCGGTCCTGCGGCCAGGCCACGGCTGCGGCCGGCGCGGGGGGCGTGGGTGCCGTCAGGTCCGTCAGTTCGTTCATGGAAGACCTCGCAGACGAATGTCGTACGTCGTGCCGATCTTCATTAGATGCTTCAGGCACCTATGGGACGACCGGAAGTTCGGCCAGATCGGCGAATCGGCCGAACTGGCCGAACCGCGTGCGGTCGGGGGACGGTTCCGCGCCGAAATTCGCTTGCCGGTACGGCGGCGCGGGCCACAAGCTCTGCGCATGACCACTCCTGACGCCCGTATGCCGCTGACCGCCACCGTCCGTACGGTGCGGGGCCTTCAGCAGCCGGGACGCTCCTGGAGGCCCGAGCCCGCACGCCCGTGACGGCCGCGCTCGTCGCCGGCCTGCTCGCCGGTTACGGGATCGCCGTCCCGGTCGGCGCGGTCGGCACATATCTAGTGTCCCTCACGGCCCGCACGTCCCTGCGGACCGGCGCCTGCGCCGCACTCGGCGTCGCCGGCGCCGACGGTCTGTACGCCCTGCTCGCCACGGTCGGCGGTGCGGCGCTCGCGGCCGGGCTGCGGCCGGTGCTGGGGCCGCTGCGCCTGCTCTCGGCGCTGGTCCTGGTCGCCCTCGCGGTGCGCGGGGCGGCCCACGCGGTGAGCCAGTTCCGGCAGCGGTGCCTCCCGACCCGGACCGAGCGGCCGGTACCCGGCTCCGGACGGGCGTTTCTCGGCCTTCTCGGGATCACTCTGCTCAACCCCACCACGGTGATCTACTTCGCGGCCCTGGTGGTCGGCACCCGTTCGGCCGCCGTCGCACGGCCGGTGGAGCAGGCCGTGTTCGTCCTCGCGGCCTTCGCCGCGTCCGCGAGCTGGCAGCTGTTGCTGGCGGCCGGCGGCGCCCTGCTCGGCCGGGGGCTGACCGGGCACCGGGGGCGGCTGGTCACGGCGCTCGTGTCGAGCTGCGTGATGCTGGGCCTCGCCGCGCGGGTGGCGCTGGCGCCCGGCTGAGGCCTGCCAGGCCCGGGGCCGGTGTCGTGCGGATGAATCCGGGGCACTCCCGGTGTTGAATCATGCTGTCAGTGACGGATGAGACGAGGGGACGGACCTCATGCCTCTTGAGGGCGAGTACGAGCCCAGCCCGACCGCGTGGGTGCGGGAGCAGGTCGAGCTGTACGAGAGCTCGGGCGGGACGGAGGCCGCTTGCCGAGGGCGAGGGCGAGGGCGACGCGGGTGCGCTGGC
>NZ_JBEYFC010000658.1:0-4226 GCF_040634175.1 Streptomyces sp. NPDC007162 | reverse complement strand
ACCCACCCCCCCCCCCCCCATATAAACCCCCTCCTCTCCACCCTCTCCCCCACCCCCCCCCACTCCCCACCTCCCGCCGCGGGGCCCCCCGGGGGGGGCGCCCCGGACTGTTCCGGGGCGCCCCGACGGCGTTGTCGTACCGGGGTCACCAGGCGGTGGCCTTCTCCTCCGCGGGGAGCAGGATCCACAGGGCTATGTAGAGCAGGAACTGCGGGCCGGGCAGCAGGCAGGACAGCAGGAAGACCACCCGCATCGTGGTGGCGGAGGTGCCGAAGCGCCGGGCCAGCGCGGCGCACACTCCGCCGATCATGCGGCCGTGGGTGGGGCGGGCGAGGCTGGACATCTGCGGCTCCTTCGTGAGCGTCCGGTGCGAGAGGGCTCGTGCGGCCCCTCGTCTGCCCACCACGGTACGGAGACGAACCGGGTCGAAGCGTCGCTCTACGGGGCGATCCCGACCCTGGGAATCGTCGGGGTACGACCCTGAGCCGGATCCTCCTGGGGGACGGCGGCCGACCGCTCCCGCCGGTCCCTGCGGCGGAGCCGGGCACGGGCCGCCGGAACCACCGCGAGGTGCGCGACGACCACGCCGACGGTGTTCAGCAGGATCGAGTCGACGTCCACCACCCGCCCGGGCACCCCGGTCTGCAACAGGGCGATGCCCAGCGAGATCAGGGCGGCCGTGGTGGCCGTACCCACCAGGGAACCGAGCGGGGAGACGCGGACTCTGCCGTGCGCCATCGGCAGCAGCACCCCCAGCGGCGCGAGCAGCGCGAGCCCCTCACCGATGCGGTGCGCCGCCTCGCGCGGGCCCAGCGCCAGGTCGGCCCGGATGCCGGCGAACGGGTGCAGGTTGGCGGGCATCACCCAGGGCACGTCCAGCGGCCGCAGCATCAGCCAGGCGACGAGCGCGAGGTGCGCGGCGAGGAGGACGCCCCCTGCCGCACGGACCCGAATCCCGGCGCTCCCGCCGACGAAGCCTTGACGCTGCACGCCCCCCAAGACGCCCGCGCGCACCGGAACGGTTCCGGAAACGGGTCAAGTGAAGCGCCCTTGCCCAGGCACCCCATGAGGCGCCCCGCCCCCCTCACCCGGAAGTGACCCCGGTGGACGGCGGCCGGTTCCCGCTCGGAGAGTTCCGCACCGCGTCCGTGCACGCGTACCGCCGCAACGGCTCCGCCCCCGGCCCCCCGAGGATCACCGAACCGTCGCCCTCCGCGGCCGCCGAGTCGGACAGCGTGCACACGATCTGGGCGAGGGCGTACGACGTCAGCTGCGGCGGCGACGAGCTCAGCCGCAGCGTGTCGTCGGGGTCCCCGCGCCGCGGCCCGCCGACGCTCATCCCGCCGCGCACGTACGTCGTGTAGCCCGCGTCCTTCTCGGCGGCAGACGGCGTCTCGGCGAGCTGGTCCAGCAGCCCCTGGGCGACGATCACCCGCCGCTTGGCGTCCGCCGTGCCGTCGGGGACGCGCAGCTCACGGTCGACGGTCACCAGCGAGGCGCCGCACAGCAGGAACACCTGCACCGGCACCCCCTGCGAGGACTGCGCCGGCAGGTCGGGCTGGGTCATCGAGCACGGCACCCGCGACGGCGCCCCGCCGAAGTCGGTCGGCACCTCGGTCGCCCGGATCCCGCACCCGGCGAGCGCGAGCCCGAGCGCGGCGACGCCCAGGAGTCTTCGTACGTGCATCACGCGCCCTTCTCCCCGGCGTCCCCGGCTTCCCCGGAGCCTCCGGCGTCCTTCGTCTCCTCGGTCAGCGCCGAGGCGTCCCGGGGCAGCCGGAACGTGAACACCGCGCCGCCCTCGGGGGAGTTGGCGGCGGTGATCGAGCCGCCGTGGATCCGGGCGTTCTCCGTCGCGATCGACAGGCCCAGGCCGCTGCCCTCGGAGCGCGGCCGGGAGGCGCTGGCCTTGTAGAACCGGTCGAAGACGTGCGGGAGCACGTCCTCGGGGATACCCGGACCGTGGTCGCGGACCGCGATCACCAGTTCGCCGCCCTCCTGCTGGTCCATCCGCACCGACACCCGCACCGGCGAGCCGCCGTGCTTGAGCGCGTTGCCGATCAGGTTGGCGAGGATGACGTCGAGGCGGCGCGGGTCGAGGCGGGCGTGGATGCCGCGCTCGGCGTCCAGGTCCACCGCGTCCAGCCAGGCGCGGGCGTCGATGCAGGCGGTGATCTGGTCGGCGATGTCGACGTCGTCGAGGACGAGACGGGCCGTGCCGGCGTCGAAGCGGGTGACCTCCATCAGGTTCTCGACGAGGTCGTTGAGGCGGCGCGTCTCGCTGACCACCAGCCGGACGGCGGGCTCGATCATCGGGTCGATCGAACCGGACTCCGCCTCCAGCTCCTCCTCCAGGATCTCCGTCACCGCGGTGATCGCGGTGAGCGGGGTGCGCAGCTCGTGGCTCATGTCGGCGACGAACCGCCGGGACGCGTCGTCGCGGGCGGCCATGTCGTCGACCCGCTTCTCCAGCGCCTCGGCGGCGTCGTTGAACGTCCGTGACAGGTCCGCGAGTTCGTCCGTGCCGGAGACCCGCAGCCGGGTGTCGAGCCTGCCCTCGCCGAGCCGCCGCGCGGCGACACCCAGCCGGTGCACCGGCTTCAGCACGGTCGTGGCGGCGGCCTGCGCGAGCAGCGCGGAGCCGATCAGCGCCAGCGCGGTGGCGATACCGAGCGACCAGGCAAGGGAGTTGAGGTCCTTCGCCTCGGGTTCGAGGGACTTCATCATGTAGCCGGTCGGGCCGCCGCCGATCAGCCGCGTCCCGGCGACGAGATACGGCGTGCCGTGGTCGACGACCCGCTGCCAGTACAGGTGGTACGCCGACTTGTTGGCGTCGGTGACCTTCTGCTGCCTGGCGACGGCCTTGCGCAGCGACGTCGGCACCTCGTCCAGCGCGAACCCGCTGAGCCCGCCCGAATTGCCGTACACCACCTTGCCGTCGGCGCCCTCGCCGACGAGGAGCACGCTGAAGCGCTGGCTGCTGTTGGCCATCTGTCCGGCCGTGCGCTGCAGTTCGTCCTGGGTGGGGTGGACGGGCAGGGCGCCGGCCCGGTTCTGCATCTCCTGCTGGAAGTCACGCAGCACCGCGTCCTGGGTGCGGGTGAGCACGGCCTCGCGGTTGAGCCAGTACGCGATGCCGGACGCGGACACCGCGGCGGTCAGCGCGACCAGCCCGAAGACGACCACGAGCCGCAGCCGCAGACTGGTGAAACGCAGCCGGGACACGGCTCCCTTGCGATCCGCGGCCCAGCCGCGGAAACCCTCCTGCCGGTCCGTCACTGAGGGGTGTCCAGGCGGTAGCCGACACCACGCACGGTACGGATCAGGGTCGGGGACGAGGGCACGTCCTCCACCTTGGCGCGCAGCCGCTGCACACAGGCGTCCACCAGCCGGGAGTCACCGAGGTAGTCGTGCTCCCAGACCAGCCGCAGCAACTGCTGCCGGGACAGCGCCTGCCCCGGACGCCGGCTCAGCTCCAGGAGCAGCCGCAGCTCGGTCGGGGTGAGCTGGAGGTCCTCGCCGTTCTTCGTGACGGTCATCGCCGAACGGTCGATGACGACGTTCCCGAACGTCGCCGAGTCGGTGGACTCCCGCTCCCCGCGCCGCAGCACCGCCCGGATCCGGGCGTCCAGCACCCGGCCCTGGACGGGCTTGACGACGTAGTCGTCGGCACCCGACTCCAGCCCGACCACCACGTCGATGTCGTCGCTGCGCGCGGTCAGCAGGATGATGGGCAACTGGTCCGTGCGCCGGATGCGCCGGCACACCTCGAACCCGTCAATTCCGGGCAGCATGACGTCGAGGACGATCAGATCAGGCCGCTGCTCGCGCAACAGCTTCAGACCGTCCTCACCGGTCGCAGCGGTGGCCACCCGGTGTCCCTGGCGCGTCAGTGAGAGCTCCAGGGCCGTACGGATGGCGTCGTCGTCCTCGATCAGCAACAGGGAAGGCACGGGCTCATTCTGGCCCATGAGGGCCCTGTCGTACGACCTGTGCTGTTCGGAGCTGCCGGGAACCGTCGTAGCCCCACCTCCTGTGCACCCGCTGTGGAACGTCCGTGCCGGACCCCTGTGACAGGTCTGTGACAGTCGGCGGATACGGCCGTGAAGGTGGCCCGGCAGAGTTCTCGGCACGGGCAGCCGAGCAAGTGGAAAGCCCGGGCAGGCCGAACTACCGGAAGTCCACGACGGGGGGCGCGAGATGAACACGCTGATCGGTCACAGCAC
>NZ_JBEYFC010000657.1:0-4232 GCF_040634175.1 Streptomyces sp. NPDC007162 | reverse complement strand
TCTACGGTGACCGCCGACGGCCGGCGCAGGGAGTCCAGGGGGACGAAGGCGGGCGCCGGGGCGGTCCGCCGCCTTCAAGGCCGGAACGGCGGACCGCCTCACCGACGATCTGCGTTCCTACCTGGAGGGGTGGACGGACTCCGAGGAACTGGCGAGCGTGGACGGGTATCTGCGCGGCGCCTACCGGGCACGTGCCGAGATCGTCAGGATCGCGCCGGCGTTCCCCGTCGGCGCGATGTTCTCCCGCGACGACCGGCAGTCCGACCGGCAGATGTCGGTGGACCTCAGCCACGGATCCGGCGGTGAGGTGGGACTGGGCCCGGCAGTCGGGTTCGGCCTGATGCCCGGCGGCCCCCATGTGCGCTTGGCCGTGCGCCCCGCGGTGATGTCCGGGACCAGCCGGACCGTTGCCTCCAAGTCGGCCGTCACGACGGCGGCCGGCCCGCAGATCACCGGTGACCGAATCGTCTACCGGGCGCGGGTGCGGATCTGGGCCGAGGGCACGGGCCCGTTGTCCACCGCGATGCGTGCCGGACTCACCGGCGGGCCCGCGTACAAGGACGTGACCGCCTGGCTGAGCCTGCGTCCCGACGAGGCCGCGTCGCTGGGGCTGCCACTGCCCGGCGGCATGTCGGCGATCCCGCCTCTGCTGCGGCACCCTGGTCAACAACGGGCCCTGCTTTTTGGGCCGTCGAGCCCGAGCGTGGTGCTGTCCAAGGTGGACACCGCCCAGCTCGTCCAGCGCATCGAGGAGCGGTTCGCGGAGGACCCGAGACTGGCCGGGTTCCTGCCCGGGTTCGGTGATGCCAACAAGTCCGGCTTCCTCCAGACGGAGGCGGACCACGCGCGCATGCGCACGAACCATCGGGCCCTGACCAAGGCACTCTCGCCGTCCAACATGACCGCCCGCAAGAGCCAGCTGGTCAGCACCGGCATTCCGGTGCGCCTTCGCCGCAAGGGGTGGAGCAGCAACGAGTACGTGCTGGTTCGGGTCAGGGGCCGATTCGTCACGGAACCGGAGTACCAGGGGGACATGGCCGACTGGCAGATGCGCAGCACCGCCAGGCTGGTCAGCGGCGTGAGCAGCGGCGAAAGCGCGCAGTACGGCGCCTCGGTGACGGGAGCGCTGTCCGTCAAGCCCATTCCGGGGCACCTCTACATGACGTTCTCCGCTGCCTTCGGTGCGTCCCGGGCACAGGCCGACATGTCCGGGACGAACGTGGAAGCCAAGTGGCTGACCGCCGGCTCCAGCGACACCAGCGCGTACGACTCCGTGCTGGCGTTCGACGTGGAGATCACCTCCGTCAAGCGCCAGCGGACCTGGCGCCGGTACGCGGCGCCGGGACTGCCCGGCCGGCAGACCCCCGACGAGGCGACGCTCGCCCGCACCACCGCACCGGACACGGACGACAACGTGCGCCCCCTGGTCGTCGACCCGGTGCCCGTGCGGCTGACGGCCCCGACCGCGCTCACCCTCGCGCCCTCCGACGTGCGGCCACCGCACATCGCGGCGCCGACGCAGACCATCGCTGTGCCCGAGCTGCGCGGGATCAACACGATGTACGATCCCGCCTGGGCCGCTCCCACGCCCGAGAAGCGGCCGTTGAAGCAGTGGCTCGCGATGGAGGTACTCGGCGACGGTGCCGAGATCCGGGAACTGGCCCGGGAACTGCTCACCGACGCGGCCGGCGGCGACGAGGCCTTCACGACCCCGGGCCTGGATCCGGCGCTGTGGATCGAGGAGCGGTTCAGCGCCGACACACTCCCGGCCGCCCTGGCGCGCGGCACCAAGAGCGCCTGGATCGCCGACGGCCTGCGCTACGAGCGCAGGGCCGGCACGCTCACCGGCGCGGTGGGCAGCCGCTTCCACGTCGTCAACCCCGTCGTGGTGGAGGTGCTCGACGGACCCGCCACAGAGCAGTGGCTGACCGGCGGTCACGGGACCGTCAGCGCCAAGGACGCCACCCGGTTCGTGAAGACCTCGCTGATGCTCGCGGGCGCGGGCGCCCCGTCGGAGTCGACATGGCTGCTCGGCGGACTGGCCCCGAGCTTCGGCTTCAACAAGTCGCTGCAGTCGTCGCTGGCCTCCGCCGCCGCGATCGACCGGATCACCACCACCGACGCGAGCCACCGGGTCGTACTGGTCCAGGCCGACCTCGAGGTCCTCATGGCCGCCGAGGCGGCGGTGGGCATCCTGGCGACGAAGGTGCGCTCCGGCGGCCGGCTGCTGTCCCGGGTCGCCGCGGCCCTGTTGACCGAGGAGCAGGCACGTGCGCTCGGCCTGGGAGCGCAGGTCGACGCGCGTCTGCGGGCCAAGGGAATCATCCCGTCGGCGCCCGTGCCGCAGGACTCCGGGGACGCTGGGAAGGCGGCGGTCGCCGAGGGGCCGCGGGGCGGCGTTCCGGAGTCGGCCGCGGCGGTCGCCGGAGGCTTTGACGCTACCGCGGAGACGGCTGCGTCGGCGCCCGGCACGGCTGTCGCGAGGAACACCGAGGCTGGGAGCGCGGCGGCCGAACCGGAGCCGGCCGCCGAGGCCGATCCCGCCGCCGGGCTGCGCCTGGCGGCCGACGGACCGCTGGGCCTCGGCACGGTGGAGAAGGCCCCTGACTTCGGGCGGCTGCTCCCGGCGCTGCGCGACAAGCTGATGGCCTGGCAGGACGGGCCCACCAAGAACCTCATCCCCGTCGACCTGCTGCCCGAGCGGTTGCTGGACGACAAGCGGCGCAACACCGAACGGCTCGGAGCGGTGCTCGACGGCGCCGTCAGTCTGCTGAACAGACTCGCGGACGACAGCGTGTCGGTGGAACTGTTCGACCAGGGCAGCGGCAGCCGCGCCTACTGGGCGACGCTGGTGCTGGGCCGGGAGGACGGCACCTTCGAAAGCCGTCCCACACAGGGACGGGGGACCGCGTACGCGACGGCAGCGGTGCTCGACGGCGGAACGACCACCACGGACGGCAGGGGCCCCGGGCTGGACCTCCCCCTCCTGCTGTACGGCGCCCTCCCCACCGGCGCGGGCGGCCTGGTGGGCGTGCCGACCGGCGGTACCGCCCACCAGGACACCTTCGCCGACACGGTGCGCAAGGCGCTGGTGGCCGCCGCCAGAACGACCCTTCCCGACGAGGCCGGCATGGTCCACATCAAGATCCCGGTGTCGGCGCGGCTGGAACTGTACCGAGCGGGGTCGCCGGACGGCGCCGAGCCGATTGTGTCGGTGGAACTGGAGGCGCCGGCCCCCGTCCAGGACGACTCACCTGTCGAGGACGACCGCTACCTGCTCTTCCGCCTCCCGGAGTCCGACCTGCGGGCGCTGACCGGTCTGCGTCCGCCGCGCGAGCTGCCACCGGTGGACCAGCCGGCCGCGCCGCCCGTCCCGCTGGAGCAGTGGCGCGCCTCCGGGGTGCGGCTGCCGAAGGAGGCACAGGCGAACGGCTTCCGGGGGGCGTCCCGGGTGCGGGCCGGGATGGCCGCCCTGACGAGGCAGCTGGGGGCGTCGCCCAGCTTCCGGACCGTCGGCAAGGCCGCCGCGTACACCGTGCGGCAGGAGATGTCCACGGAGTGGCTCGAGGCGGCGCTGCCCGTGCTCGCCACCTCAGGGCTGCCGCTGCCGTCGGCGTTCGTCAAACGGTTCTTCGGCACCGAGGACCTGGACGTCTTCCTGCACGCTCGACTGACCGAGGGCGAGGTCATCGGCGCCGGTGAGAAGGCCGAGATGGAAGCGGTAGCGGGGGCGGGCCCGGGCAGCATGCGGTTGCTGGACAGCGGGCAGGGCGGCACGCTGACCGACAGCCGCGGTGTCGCGGGACAGGGCGGGCCGCTGCCGGTCTGGATGGACTGGGAGCGCCACCACGTCCACGACTACCAGCCGACAATGGCCCGCACAGCTGGTCACAGCTCCGACGAGACCGCCCGGCGCAGCAGCGGAAAGGTGGTCCCGCTGGTCTTCTCGGGCCCCTCCGCGCTGGTGCAGTTCACCGTCGACCTGCGGCTGGTCGCCCGGTTGCGCGCCACCGCCGGGCACGCTCTGGCGATCAAGGACGCCGAGGCGGAGCTGGACGTGCCGATCCCGCATCCGGTACCGGTCCGGATGAGCCGCGACTCGGCTGAGGCGATGCTGGCCGCGGGCGCCATCACCGAGCCCCCCGCAGTTCCGCCTCGAATCCCGCCAGTTCCGTCATGCGTCCAGGATGCATCCGATCACACACAGTCACCGAATCTTTTCCACAACCGCG
>NZ_JBEYFC010000656.1:0-4233 GCF_040634175.1 Streptomyces sp. NPDC007162 | reverse complement strand
GCACAACCGCCGCCCTGATCACGTGCTCCGACTCGCCTTCGAGCTCCCACCGGACCGCGCCTTCGATGACGTAGCCGAAACACGGCCCCGAGTGGCGGTGCGGAGGGGTCCGGGGGGCACCGGGAGCCCACTCGACGAGGACGGTCATTCTCGAAGCGCCCTCGGGAACGAAAGGCGGTTTGACGTCCGCCGGCATCTTTGGTCCGAATCCGTCCTCTGAGTGCATTTCGTGCTCGCGTCCGCGGTTCCAGGCTCACAACGACTTGA
The DNA here is from genome assembly GCF_040634175.1 of Streptomyces sp. NPDC007162. Taxonomy (NCBI): domain Bacteria; kingdom Bacillati; phylum Actinomycetota; class Actinomycetes; order Kitasatosporales; family Streptomycetaceae; genus Streptomyces; species Streptomyces sp. NPDC007162. Next base: position 3,966 of record NZ_JBEYFC010000656.1, on the reverse strand, counting down.
TCTACAGCGAAGACAGCACGCGGCCCGCTTCTGTGACAGGCCGCGAGCCTCAGGGGAGCCGGGCTCCGCGGACACCGGTTCGGCCGACCACGTGCCTGAGCGCGGTCGGCCGGCGCCCGAACGTCGCCCTCCGCGCCGAAGGCATCGCGACGACGGGACACGGTGGTCCGTGCCGGGCTGCGTCCCGGCATCCCGACCTCGGCCCCGGCCCCTGGCATCGGACGCCCAGGCCCGGCTTGTCAGCTCAGCCGAACATGCCGACCTTGTAGCCGCCGGCCGGCTGCCGGGTGATGCGGTTGTATGCGGTTGTATGCGTTGATGACGGCGATCAGGCTGGTCAGCGCGGCGAGTTGGTCCTCGTCAAAGTGCTTGGCGACGTTCGCCCAGGCCTCGTCGGTCACACCCCCGGCCGCGTCCGCGACGCGAGTGCCCTGCTCGGTCAGCTCCAGCGCGGCGCGCTCGGCCTCGGTGAAGACCGTCGCCTCCCGCCAGGCGGCGACCAGGTTGAGCCGCACCGAGGTCTCCCCGGCGTGGGTGGCCTCCAGCACCCCGCGGCGTGATCTCCACCGCCCGCACCCGACGGTCCCCCGGAACCGCCTTGCGCACGGCCAGCCCCATCCGCTCCAGATCGTCCACGACCCTCATGACACCCGCCTTGTCCGACCCCGTCGCCGGACCCAGGTCCCGCTGCACCGTGGGCTCCCGGTCCGCAACGCCTCCGTCATCACCCCCGCCACCCGCCAGTGCGCCCGCCGCAACAACAGGGAGAAGGCGAAGGGCGAGACGTCCCCCGGGCGGTCCGTGGCGCGTGAGGCGGCCGACGGAGAGGTTCCGTGAGATGCGTGGGTGGTCACGGCGTCACATTACAGTCATAGGCGCATTCGAGACGGTTTCACTTGAGTCGGTAACTTGTGAGTCGATCGTCTGGAGCGCAAGCGGTCGGATGAGAGCAGGGGTGGTCCATGTGGCTGGATCTTGAGTGCGTGATCGTACGGCCCTCGACCGGCCACGGAGTTCTATCCCGAACTGTTCGCCGATACCGGCCGGGCGGCCCTGACTCTGCTGGGGGTGGCGGAGGGCCGGACCCAGCAGGGAGCCGCACTGATCTCGTTCTGGTTCCACTTCGACTGGCGTCTGCCGTCCGGAGCTGCCGCGCCCTTTGACGTGGTGGACCTGGCGGAACTCGCCGAGGACGGCCGTATTGCCACGCTGCGCATCGTGTACGACACCGTTGACGTGCGTCCGGCGTTCGAACGCGAGACCGGCAGTTTGTGGCGGCCCACCACAGAGCAGAGCTGACGGGCTGCTGTCCACCCTGGCCGTGACACGATCTTCAGATGTATCGGGGCGATCTGACGGATACCCGGTGGGAGTGGCCGGAAGCCGTGTTGCCGCCGGTCAGCGGCAGGGATCCGCGTACGACAGGTCTGGGAAGAGCTGGTGCCAGCGCTTCTGCGTCGTCGGTGTGCCGCGCACCAGGCACAGGGTCCGGCTCAGCCGCGCCAGAACGGTGCCGTCGTCGGTCGAGTCGAAGTCGAGCAATTGGTCGGAGGCGCCGTTCGCCGTACGGAACTCCGCGCCGGGCTGGAGCCGCCCGTCGCCGTAGCCCCACAGCCTCAACCGCTTCGCCGTCGTGTCCTGGCTGATCAGGACCCGCCTTTTTGCCAGAGAGGAAGCGGGCCTTGCGCCACGGTGCCGGAAGGACGGCCTCCTGTACGGGCAGGCCGTCCGGCGTGCCGAGCCGCCATATGCGGGTGCGGCCGTCGGCGGTGCCGGTGGTCAGCCGCCAGCCCTGCTCGTCGAACCCGGAACCTCTGACGGCCCCCGCGTCGTCCGAGGTCCCCGGCACGGAGTTCGGAGGTGGGTTCCACAGCCGGACCCGGCCGTCCGCACCACCCAGTGCGACGCCCCGCCCGTCGGGGCGGTAGGCGACCGACAGGTCGTTCCCACCGTCTGGGCGCTGCGGCGAAGAGCTCTCATTCAGCGGGTCGGACCAGCCGCCGTCGGTGTCCAGGGTGTAGATGGGGAGTTGCCGGTCCCATGAGGAGGCCACCATGTACTGCCCGTCCGGGTTGAAGGCCACCCCGGACATAGGGTCCTTGCCAAGTCGCAGGACGCCGGTGGTCCCCTGGGGGTGGTCCGGGTCCGTGACCTTCCAGACGTTGACCTCGCCCGACGCGCCACCGCCCGTCAGCAGGCGCCCGTCGGGGCTGAACGCCAGCGACCCCACCCATGCCTCGCTGATCACCTTCCGCTGCTTCGGGACGTGCGGGTCGGTCGTGTTCCACAGACGAACGTCCTGGTGCCGCTCGACAGCGTCGCCGACGTGAGCAACCAGCCGACGTCGAAGGGCATCGTCGTACGCCTCGAACCCACGGGCGACCTATCCCGGCCGGCACCCGTCTGACCGAAACCGACGACGCCAAGTGGACCTCGACGTCCTCGTGGTCGAGCAGCACGGCGGCAGGTACGTACGGGAGGGACGCTGGTAGGTACCCGCGCGCATCGAGGCGGAAAGGGTGCACAGCAAGCTGTTCCTCATCGGCGCGCAGGACATCGGGATCGACACCGACGGGCTCAACAGCACATTGGCGATGAGTGAGGCTCGGTGCGTTGGGCCTTACGGTCCAGCCCCTCGGTCCAGCCCCGAGTCGAGTTCTGGCACGTTCCCGGTGCAAGGTACCGACCGGCGCTGACTCCCTTCGGGACCCCTCCACCGGCGACCGGACCGGTGCATCGGTAATGTCCGCACTGATGCACGGGACCCGCGGCACGGCGGCCCGCGAGGAGGAGACCACCATGGCCGACAGTCGGCAGGAGACCGCGGCGGCCGGGCCTGCGGAGGCCCACGGCCACCCGGCACGCGACTCAGTGCGCCTCGCGGTGGTGATCGGCGCTCTCGGCGTGGTCTTCGGCGATATCGGGACCAGTCCGATCTACACCCTCCAGACCGTGTTCAACCCCGGCGACCCGCACCCCGTCCCGGTCTCCACGCAGAACGTGTACGGCGTGGTGTCGCTGGTGTTCTGGTCGGTCATGATCATCGTGACGGTCACCTACGTGCTGCTGGCGATGCGCGCCGACAACGACGGCGAGGGCGGCATCATGGCCCTGATCACCCTGCTGCGCAGGTGGACCTCGCAGCGAGGCAGGCGGACCGCCGCAATCCTGGCCGCGCTGGGCATCTTCGGCGCGTCGCTGTTCTTCGGCGACAGCATGATCACCCCGGCGATCTCGGTCCTGTCCGCGGTCGAGGGACTCAAGGTCGTCGAGCCGTCACTGGACAGCGCGGTCGTGCCCGTCACCGCGGTGATCATCGTGATCCTGTTCCTGGTGCAGCGCCGGGGCACCGCGGCGGTGGGCCGGGTGTTCGGGCCGGTCATGATCGCCTGGTTCACGGCGATCGGCGCGTGCGGCGTGAAGGGCATCGCCGAGCACCCGGGCATCCTGCGGGCGCTGTCACCGACGTACGCCCTGGGCTTCCTGATCGGTCATTTCGACACCGCCTTCTTCGCGCTGGCGGCGGTCGTCCTCGCGGTCACCGGTGCCGAGGCGCTCTACGCCGACATGGGGCACTTCGGCCGCCGGGCGATCACCCGCGGCTGGCTGTTCCTCGTCTTCCCGGCCTGCGTCCTGAGCTACCTCGGCCAGGGCGCGCTGATCCTCGGCGACCCGAAAAACATCACCAGCCCCTTCTTCCTGCTGGTGCCCGACTGGGGCCGGTGGCCGATGATCCTGCTCGCGACGGCGGCCACGGTGATCGCTTCCCAGGCGGTGATCACCGGTGCGTACTCGGTGACCTCCCAGGCCGCCCAGCTCGGCTACCTCCCGAGGCTGCGGATCGCGCACACCTCCGAGTCCACCATCGGCCAGATCTACGTCCCCTGGATCAACTGGCTGCTGATGGTCTCGGTCCTCACCCTGGTCTTCGCCTTCCGCAGCTCCGCGGCGCTGGCCTTCGCGTTC
>NZ_JBEYFC010000655.1:0-4242 GCF_040634175.1 Streptomyces sp. NPDC007162 | reverse complement strand
CGTGGACGCGGTCGTCGCGTCCACGAGGAGAGAGGGAGGTCCTGCGGGGGCATTACGCGGGTTTCAGCGACCCGATCGGGTGACCCGGGTCACCTGCCGGGCCGTCAGCTGTCGAAGCCGAGCCCCAGCCGGTCCATGGCCTTCAGCCACAGGTTCCGGCGTCCCCCGTGCGCGTCCGCGCGGGCCAGCGACCACTTGGTGAGGGCGATGCCGGTCCAGGCGAACGGCTCGGGCGGGAACGGCAGCGGTTTCCTGCGGACCATCTCCAGCCGGGTGCGCTCGGTCTCCTCCCCGGCCAGCAGGTCCAGCATCACGTCGGCGCCGAACCGGGTCGCGCCGACGCCGAGGCCGGTGTACCCGGCCGCGTACGCCACCTTCCCCTGGTGCGCGGTGCCGAAGAACGCCGAGAAGCGGGAGCAGGTGTCGATGGCGCCGCCCCAGGCGTGGCTGAAGCGGACGCCCTCCAGCTGCGGGAAGCAGGTGAAGAAGTGGCCGGCGAGCTTGGCGTAGGTCTCCGGGCGGTCGTCGTACTCCCGGCGCACCCGGCCGCCGTAGTGGTGGATGGCGTCGTAGCCGCCCCACAGGATGCGGTTGTCGGCGGAGAGCCGGAAGTAGTGGAACTGGTTGGCGGAGTCGCCGAGGCCCTGCCGGTTCTTCCAGCCGATCGCGCCGAGCTGCTCGGCGGTGAGCGGCTCGGTCATCAGGGCGTAGTCGTAGACCGGGACGGTGTAGGCGCGGACCCGCTTGAGCAGGTTCGGGAAGATGTTGGTGCAGAGCGCGACCTGCCGGGCGCGGACCGAGCCGTACGGGGTGCGTACGGCCATGCCGGCGCCGTACTGCTTCAGTTCGAGGGCGGGCGTGTGCTCGTACACCCGGACGCCGAGGGCGAGGCAGGCCTGCTTGAGGCCCCAGGCGAGCTTGGCCGGGTGCAGCATGGCCACGCCCCGTCGGTCGTACAGGCCCGCCTCGAAGGTGGGCGAGGCGACCTGCTCGCGGACCGCGTCCGCGTCGAGGAACTCAATTCCGTCCGCAAGGCCCTGCTGCTCCAGCCGCTGGTGCCAGTCGCGCAGTCCCCAGGCCTGGTAGGTCTCGGTGGCGACGTCGATCTCGCCGGTGCGCTCGAACTCGCAGTCGATGCCGTGCCGGGCGACGGCGGCCTCGATCTCGTCGAGGTTGCGCCGGCCCAGCTCCTGCAGCCGGTGGATCTCCTCGGGCCAGCGGGCCAGCCCGTTGGGCAGCCCGTGGGTGAGGGAGGCGGCGCAGAAGCCGCCGTTGCGGCCCGAGGCGGCCCAGCCCACCTCGTGGCCTTCCAGCAGGACCACATCGCGCCCGGGATCGCGCTCCTTGGCGTTGAGCGCGGTCCACAGTCCGCCGTATCCGCCGCCGACGACCAGCAGCTCGCAGGTGTCGGCGCCGGTGAGCGCGGGCTCGGGGTGGGGCTTGCCGGGGTCTTCGAGCCAGTACGGGACCGGCTGTGCTTCGGAAAGTGACGTGGTCCAATCTGCCTGACGGCTCATGGCGCTTGGGGCCATGATTTCCAACTCCCTACAGAGTCAATTAAGGGGCTATGCCTTTTGCCGGTTACGGCGGTTGTTGATCAGCATCGACGCCAGCACGAAGAGTACGGCGACCAGGAACATGGCCGTACCGATGACGTTGATCTGGACGGGCGTGCCGCGCTGCGCCGATCCCCAGACGAACATGGGGAAGGTGACGGTGGAGCCCGCGTTGAAATTGGTGATGATGAAATCGTCGAAGGAGAGCGCGAAGGACAGCAGCGCGCCCGCCGCGATTCCGGGGGCCGCGATGGGGAGGGTGACCCGGAGGAACGTCTGCGCCGGTCCGGCGTAGAGGTCCCGGGCGGCCTCCTCCAGGCGCGGGTCCATGGACATCACACGCGCCTTGACCGCGGTGACGACGAAGCTGAGGCAGAACATGATGTGGGCGATCAGGATGGTGTAGAAGCCCAGCTGAGCGCCCATGTTGAGGAACAGGGTGAGCAGCGAGGCCGCCATCACGACCTCGGGCATCGCCATCGGCAGGAAGATCAGCGAGTTGACGGCGCCGCGGGCGCGGAAGCGGTAGCGGACCAGCGCGAAGGCGATCATCGTGCCGAGCACGGTGGCGCCGATCGTCGCCAGGGCGGCGATCCGCAGGCTGATGGAGAGCGAGCCGCACATGTCGGCGACCCCGCACGGCTGCTTCCAGGCGTCGAGCGAGAACTGCTGCCATTCGTAGTTGAAGCGCCCCTTCGGTTTGTTGAAGGAGAACACCGTGACGATGACGTTCGGAAGCAGCAGATATCCGAGGGTCAGCAGTCCCGCGATGACGACGAGGTTTTTCTTGAACCAGTTGACGAAGGGCATTTAGACCAGATCCTCCGTCCCGGACCGGCGAATGTAGATCGTGACCATGGCGAGGATCGCCGCCATGAGGATGAACGACAGCGCGGCCGCCGTCGGGTAGTCCAGGATCCGCAGGAACTGCGTCTGGATCACGTTTCCGATCATGCGGGTGTCGGTCGAGCCGAGGAGTTCGGCGTTGACGTAGTCGCCCGCCGCCGGGATGAAGGTCAGCAGGGTGCCCGAGACCACGCCCGGCATCGACAGCGGGAAGGTGACCTTCCGGAACGTCGTCCACGGCTTGGCGTACAGGTCGCCCGCGGCCTCGTGCAGCCGTCCGTCGATGCGCTCCAACGAGGTGTAGAGCGGCAGGATCATGAACGGCAGGAAGTTGTACGTCAGACCGCAGACCACCGCGAGCGGTGTGGCGAGCACCCGGTCGCCGGCCGTCCAGCCGAGGAAGTCGGTGACGCTCAGGATGTGCAGCGAGTTCAGTGCGTGCACGACCGGGCCGTTGTCGGCGAGGATCGTCTTCCAGGCCAGGGTGCGGATCAGGAAGCTGGTGAAGAACGGCGCGATCACCAGGATCATGATCAGATTCCGCCAGCGCCCCGCGCGGAAGGCGATGAGGTAGGCCAGCGGGTAGCCGAGCAGCAGGCACAGGACGGTGGCCGCGGCGGCGTAGAAGACGGACCGCAGGAACTGCGGCCAGTACTCGCTCAACGCGTCCCAGTAGGTCGCGAAGTGCCAGGTGACCTTGTAGCCCTCTTCCAGGGAGCCCGTCTGGACCGACGTGGACGCCTGGTAGATCATCGGCAGCGCGAAGAAGACGACCAGCCAGAGGATGCCGGGCAGCAGCAGCCAGTACGGGGTGAACCGGCCGCGTCTGCGCGGGGGCTTCGTCGCCTCGGGTGCGGCGGGGGCCAGCGGCGGAGGCGCCTCGGAGAGCGTGGCCATCAGGCGGCCTCCTCCTCGGTGCCGGCGTCGATGTCCTGGGCCGCGTCGAGACCGAAGGTGTGGGCCGGGCTCCAGTGCAGGACCACGTCCGCGCCGGGGACGAGCCGTCCGTCGCGCTCGACGTTCTGCACGTACACCGCGAACTCGGGGCAGACCGCGCTGTCGACGACGTACTGCGTGGAGACGCCGATGAAACTGGCGTCGGCGACCTTGCCGGTGATGCGGTTGCGGCCCTCGGGGATGGTGCCCGCGTCGTCGGCGTGGGTGAGGGAGATCTTCTCGGGCCTGATCCCGACCAGCACCTTGCCGCCGGTCGTGGTGGGCGCCGAACACCGCGCCTCGGGCAGCACCAGCTTGCCGTCACCGGCCTTGAGCACGATGTCGTCGCCGTTCTTCGTGTCGACCTCGGCCTCGATGAGGTTCGACGTCCCGAGGAAGTTCGCCACGAACGTCGTGTTCGGGTTCTCGTAGAGATCGGCCGGCGAGCCCAGCTGCTCCACGCGTCCCGCGTTCATCACGGCGACCGTGTCGGCCATGGTCATGGCCTCCTCCTGGTCGTGCGTGACATGGATGAAGGTGATGCCCACCTCGGTCTGGATGCGCTTGAGCTCCAGCTGCATCTGGCGGCGCAGCTTGAGGTCGAGGGCGCCGAGCGGCTCGTCCAGAAGGAGCACCTTGGGGTGGTTGATGAGGGCGCGGGCCACCGCGACGCGCTGCTGCTGGCCGCCGGAGAGCTGGTGCGGCTTCTTACGGGCCTGCTCCCCCAGCTGGACCAGCTCCAGCATGTCCTCGACCTGCTTCTTCACGCTCTTGATGCCGCGCCGGCGCAGACCGAAGGCGACGTTCTCGAAGACGGACGGACGCGCGGCCACGGTGGCCGCGGGCAGCGGTATCTCGGCGGCCCCCGCGGGCTGGGTCAAGGACTCGGACGCGGTGGCGGCCC
>NZ_JBEYFC010000654.1:0-4267 GCF_040634175.1 Streptomyces sp. NPDC007162 | reverse complement strand
GCGGTGGCGGCGGCCCGGGACGTGGAGCAGGCACTGGTCGTGCAGGACGAGGCCCGGGGGCTGCTGGCCGCGGCGCGGCCGGAACCCGCCGTCGTGGCGGAGCCCGGAGCCGCGTGGGAGCAGGTGCGGGAGGCACACGCGGCGCTGCGGGCGCTGGCGCCGCGGATCACCGACCCCGAACTGCGCGCCGAACTCCTGGCCGCCTGCGGACTGCTGACCACGTCGGCCCAGCACACCCGGGCCACCCTGGCCCCCCGTGAGCTGGACGTTCTCGCCTGGGTGGCGGCGGGTGCGACCAACGCGGCGGTGGCCGAACGGCTGGGGCTGCGGCCCGAGACGGTCAAGGGCTACCTGCGTTCGGCGATGCGCAAGCTGGGCGCGCACACCCGGGGGGAGGCGGTGTCGACGGCTCGTCGCACAGGGTTGCTGCCATAGCCGGGCGGGGTTGCCCCCGTGGCGGAGGGGACGTACCGGAGGGGACGCATTCCATTCATGCGAACGCGCTTTGAATTCACAGCCGTCAGGACGCTGTTATTTCCCTCACCACGCCGTCCGGCCGGATTTCCGCGTTCCTTGCCTAGAATTTGGCTGGGACACGACACAGGAGGGGAGCGGTGACCGTGCGACGGGACTTCCAGGAGCCTGCCAGGTGCCGCCCCGACCTGGTGATCGGTCGGGCGGAGCTGGTCGCGGCGGCCCGGGACCAGCTCGCCTCGGGCGGCAGTGTGCTCCTGCACGGACCCGCCGGAATTGGGAAATCGACCGTCCTGCGGGCGCTGGACGCGGAATACGCCCCGTCCGCGCGAACCGTGTTGCGCTGCTCGGCCACCGAGTCCGAATCCCATCTTCCCTTCCTCGCCCTCGCGGACCTCTTCGGCCTGGTCCTCGACGACGTCTCCGGCCGGCTGCCCGGCGCCCAGCGCACCGCCCTGGAGTCGGCGCTGACCGGCCGCGGGGAGTCCACCCTCCAGCGCGACGGTCTGGCCCTGCGTCTCGCGGTGCTGTCCACGCTGCGCGTGCTGGCCGCGGAGGGCCCGGTGCTGATCGTCGCCGACGACCTCCAGTGGCTGGATCCGGCCAGCGCCGAACTCCTCGGCTTCGCCGCCCGGCGGCTCGGCGGCACCCCGGTCCAACTGCTGTGCGCGGTCCGCACGGAGGGCCAGGAGTACGACCGCCACCTACGCGCGTCGCCGCCGGACACCGTCGCCGTACGCCTCGGGCCGCTCAACCGCACGCAGGTCTCGGAGCTCCTCGGCCACCGCGGGCACGCCGGGCTGACCCGGGCGACGGTCCGGGAGATCCACCGCACCAGCGGCGGCAACCCGCTGTTCGCCCTGGAGCTCGGCCGCGCCCTCGCCGAGAACCCGACCCCGCCCCGCCCCGGCGAGCCGCTGCCGGTGCCCACCTCGTTGCGCGCCCTGGTGCTCAGCCGTCTGGACATGCTCTCCGTGGAGGCCCGCCGCACCCTCCTGGTGGCCAGCGCCGGCGCCCGCCCCACCCAGGCGCTGCTGCACGCGGCCGGCCGGGAGAACGCCGAGGCCGAGTGCGCCCAGGCGGCGGAACTGGGGCTGCTGGCGACCGAACCGGAGGGCCCGGCCGTACGCTTCGCGCATCCGCTCATCTCCGCCGCCCTGTACGCGGAGGCGCCCGCGCAGGAGCGCCGGGCCGCGCACGCGGCCCTGTCCACGGCCGCCTCCGACCCGATCGAGCGGGCCCGGCACCTGGCCCTGGCCACCACCGGCACCGACCCCGAGGTGGCCGCGCGGCTCGCCGAGGCCGCAGGCCAGGCCCGGGACCGGGGCGCGCCCTCGGTCGCCGCGCAGATCGGGCTGCTCGCCGCCCGGCACACCCCGGGCGACAACACGCCCGGTCCCGACGAGCACCGGCTGCTGGCCGCCGAGGACGCCACCAGCGCGGGCGAGATCGACCTCGCCCAGGACATCGCCCGCGAGGTGCTCACCCGGGCCACCCGTCCGGCGGACCGGGTGCGGGCCTGGATCATCGTGATCGACTCCGCGGGCCACACCATGACCGAGGTGGACGCGGCCTTCCCGCACGCCCTCGCCGACGCCGGCGACGACCCACGACTGCTGGGCCTGGTCCACTACCAGCTGGCGTGGCGCTCCCTGATCATGGAGGGTGACTTCACCGCGGCCCGGCAGGCGGCCGCGCACTCTGCGGCGCTGGCGGCCCAGGGCTGCGACCGGCGCACCGAACTCCTCGCGTTGTCCCTGCAGGCGCAGGTGGAGACCCTGATGGGCCATCCGGACGCGCCGGCCACCATCAAGCGCGCCCTGAAGGAGCCGCAGGACCCGAACGTGGCCTGCCACCACAACGGCGCGGGCAGCGCCCGGTTCCGCTGGCTGGTGATGAGCGACCAGCTGGCCGAGGCCCGGACCACGGTCACCGCGCTGCTGCGCGAGGTGCGCCGGCGCGGCCAGGTGGAGAGCGAGGTGCACTTCCTGCGCGGGCTCGCCGAGACCGAACTGCGCTCCGGGCACTGCGGCCGGGCCCTGGACCTGGCCCGCGAGGGACTGGGCCTGGCCCATGACTCCGGGATCGGCGAGACCGCCTCCGCGATGCTCACCTCACTGGCCGAGGCCTCCGGCGGCGACGTCGACCGGGGGCTGGCACTGGCCCGGGAGGCGGTGGAGCACGCCGAACAGGACGGCGACACCATGTACCTGTCCCGGGCCCTGGGCGCGCTCGGATACGCCCAGTTGGTGGCGGGCGACCCGGCGGGCACCGTCCGCTCGCTGCGCCGGGTGCGGGAACTGGAGCAGAGCCTCGGCATCACCGACCCGGCCCGCGGCCGCTGGCAGGGGGACCTCGCCGAAGCACTCGTCCGGGTGGGTGAACCCGCCGAGGCGCAGGACGTCATCGACGTCACCCGGGAGCACGCGCTCAGGCTCGGCCGGGAGAGCGTCCTCGCCGCCCTCGACCGGGCCGAGGCCCTCGTCCGTGCGGCGCACGGCGACCACGAGGCGGCCGCCACCCAGCTGACCTCGGCTCAGGACCGGTTCGCCAAACTGGGCTACGGCCTGGAGGAGGCACGGGCCGCGTTCGCGCTGGCCTCGCTGCGCGGACGGCGCTCCCCGTCGGCGTACGACGAGGCCACCCGGCTGTTCCGGCGGTGCCGGGCGCTGCCCTGGCTGCGGCAGGTGGACGAGGCCGTCTCGGCGCCAAAACCCGAGCCCGCGGTGGTCCCGCCGGCCGAGCCGGCCGCGCTGGAGGGGCTGGCCGCGATGGAGCGTCAGGTCGCCGCGCTGGTCATGGAGGGGGCCACCAACCGGGAGATCGCCGCCCGGCTCTTCATCAGCGTCAAGACGGTCGAGGCGACCCTGACCCGGGTGTACCGCAAGCTGGGCATCCGATCGCGGGTGGACATAGTCCGTTTGGCCGCAGGGCGACGCGCGCACTGAGCGCCGCTCTTGTTAACTGAGGCGGACCGAGGGTTTTCCCTCCCCCATCCCCCTAGGGGGTTCCCTCATTGGGAGGGTGGGGTTCCGGGTCCTAGCTTATGGATGTGCCGCTCGCCCGGGCATACGGGGGTCGGTCCCGCGACTCCCGTGCTGCACCCCCCACACCCGCGCGACCCCCACCGGCAACCCCCACTGAGGAGACTCATGTTCGGGCACCACCGCGCAAGAAGGACCGCCGCAGTGCTGGCAGCCACCGCTGCCGCCGCGGCGACCGCGCTGATCGCGTCCCCCACCGCGTCAGCCGCCCCCCAGCCGATCGTCGGCGGTACCACGACCACCACGACCGCGTACCCGTTCATGATGCAGATCACGGACGCGTCCGGCAGCCAGTTCTGCGGCGGCACCCTGGTGTCGGCCACCAAGGTGGTGACCGCCGCGCACTGCATGGAGGGCGAGTCCACCAGCAGCGTCCGAGTGGTCGGCGGCCGTACGAACCTGAACGGCACCGACGGCACGGTCAGCAAGGTCGGCAAGATCTGGATCAACCCGGACTACACGGACGCCACCAACGGCGACGACGTGGCCGTGCTGACCCTGGCGACGTCGATGCCGTACACCCCGGCGTCGTACGTCAGCTCCTCCCAGACCGGCGTGTACGCGGCCGGCACCACGGCCCGCATCCTGGGCTGGGGCACCACCTCGGAGAACGGCAGCTCCTCCAACCAGCTGCGGACCGCGACCGTCCCGATCGTGTCCGACTCCAGCTGCAAGAGCTCCTACGGTTCGGACTTCGTCCAGACCGACATGGTTTGCGCCGGATACACCACCGGCGGCACAGACACCTG
>NZ_JBEYFC010000653.1:0-4269 GCF_040634175.1 Streptomyces sp. NPDC007162 | reverse complement strand
GCCGCACCCAACGCGGGTGTGATCCGCCGTACGGCCCCGGAACGCGTCGGCGAGGTGCCCGGCGCCCTCGCCGTCCGGGCCGAGCGGGTGCTGGAGGTGGCCGCCGCGCAGGGCTACCGGCGACTGGTCCTCGGCGCCTGGGGCTGCGGGGTCTTCCAGAACGACCCCGCGCAGGTCGCGGGAGCCTTCCGGGGGTTGCTGGGCCCCGGGAGGCGGTTCGCGCGGACCTTCGGGCACGTGGTGTTCGCGATCCTCGACCGCACGCCGGGATCCCTGGTCCGGGTCGCCTTCGCCGAGGCGTTCCCGACCGCTCCGTGAGGAGCGCCGGGGGCACCCCCGGCCGGCGGCTGGGGGTGGAACCGCGTGACCGGCCCCCACCGGCCCGCGGCGAGAAAACCGCCCAACCGGCGGTGCGTCCGGCTCAGTTCCAGCCGTAGCGCTCGTGCAGCCGGTTGCGTACGAGGATGAAGCGGCCCCGGTCCAGGGCGCAGGCCTCCCGGCGCATCCCGTCCTCGTGCAGCCGCAGCACGCGGTCCACGTCCACCCAGGAGTCGCGGCCGGAGCGGTCCCAGGGGCCGCTGCCGATCGCCACCCACTCGCGGTCGTCGTCGTGCCGCTTGCTGGACAGCTGCACGGCGAGCAGGGTGCCGCCCGCCTCCCGGGCGACGACCAGGACCGGCCGGTCCTTGCCCCGTCCGTCGTTCTCCTCGAAGGGCACCCAGGTCCACACGATCTCACCGGGGTCGGGGTCACCGTCGTGGGCGGGGGAGTACTCGGTGCGCACCGTGCCGACCTCCTTCGGGTCGGCCTCGGTGGTCGCGGTGGGGCCGTAACGGCCGGGGATGTTCTCGTCGTCGATGTACGCAGTCACGAGGGCACCCTAAAGCGGTCTCAACCTGCGAGGACCGGCGGGGTGGCGGTGCGGCGCAGCTCCGCCTCGATCAATTCCGCCGTCACGTCGGGCCGTTCGAGGTGCGGAAGGTGACCGGCCTCGGGGATCGGCTCGAACCGGCCCTGCGGGAAGGCCTTCGCGTAGGCGGCTCCGTACGCGGGTGTGACGACACGGTCGCTCTCGCCCCAGATCACCAGTGCGGGCTGCTGTACCCGCCCCAGCCGGGGGAGCAGCTTCGGGTCGGTCATCCGGCCACCGTCCGTGAGCAGCCGCATGGTGGCCATGTTGGCCTGGCGCCGGGCGAGTTCGGCGGCGGGGAGGGTGGCCGGGTCGACGTAGAAGCGGTCCGGGTCGTGCCAGGAGTGCTCGGCCTGGGCGCGCGGGGTGAGCGAGAAGAAGTCGGTGACCTGTTCGCCGGCGATGTCCGCGCCGACCGCGTTGATGAGGATCAGGCCGGTGATCCGCCCGGCCGTGTCGCGTATCGCCATCTCGGTGGCGAGTTGGCCGCCCAGTGAGGAGCCGATGACCAGGACGTCGCTCCACTCGTTGTCCTGGAGCAGGTGGAGGTAGGCGACGGCGAGGTCGTCGACGGAGGTCAGCCACTCGGGGCGGGGTGTGCCGTCCCAGCCGGGGTGGACCGGGGTGATGGTGCGGGCCGACCCGGCGAGGCGGGCGGCGAGCCCGGCGACGGTGGCGGGTCCGCCGCCTCCGTGCAGGACCAGTACCGGGCGGCCGGAGCCGGCCTCGGTGAGGGAGAGGGGGAGGTCGGGGTACACCTGGGCGATGCGGTTCGTCGTCATGCCGGAGACTCTAACTAAGGATGTTTATATAAACAAGCTTAGTCATCGGTTATGGTGGAGCCATGCAAGATGACCTGCAAGTTCTCGGAAGAGCGGTGAAACAGGCCCAGTACCGGCAGCACCGGGCGCTGGACAGCGCGCTCTCGGCCGTCGGGACCACCCTCGCGCAGTGGGACGCGTTGCGTGCCATGGACCGGACACCGGGCGCCTCCGCGCGCGAGTTGGCGGCGGCCACCTTCCAGAGCGAGCAGGCCTTCGGCACGCTGGTGGGTCGGCTGGCCGCGCAGGGCCTGGTGGAACGGCGACCGGGCCACGGGCGGCGGATCCGGCACCATCTGACCCCGGAGGGCGAGCGGACGCTCCAGGCCGGGCACGCGGTGGCCGCGGAGGTGCTCGCCGACTGCTTCGCCGGGCTCTCGGCGGCGGAGCGGGCGACGCTGCTGGGACTGCTGGAGCGCCTCAACGCCCAGCAGTGAGCGCGGTGTCCGAACGGACAGGGTTCGCGGGGCACGCCGCGGGGACCGCACGTGACGGTGCGCCCCCCGAACGGGTCGGAGGGCGCACCGTCACCGTCGGACGACCCGTCACCCGGCGTCCGGCTCCAGCGGCACCTGCTGTGACTTCGGGGACGTCACCCCGTTGAGGACCGGCGAAGTGCCGTTCTGCGGCTGACCGTTCTGGTTCATCGACGCGAGGAGCTGGCGGGCCAGGCCGAGCCCCGTGCCGCCCATCGTGAGCGCCTTGGCGAACATCTCGGCCATGCCGTCGGCCCCGTTGAGCAGCACCATGTTGTCGACGTTGCCGAAGGCGGAGGCCCCGGCCTTGACGATCTCCGGCCAGTTCTCGGCGAGTTGCTGGGCGACGACCGCCTCCTGGTTCTCCGCGAGGGCGGCGGCACGGGCCTTGATGGCCTCCGCCTCCGCGAGGCCCTTCGCCCTGGTCGCCTCGGCTTCCGCCAGCCCCCTGGCCTGTGCGGCGGCCGCCTCGGCCTCGCCGGTGGCCCGGGTCGCCGCCGCGCCGGCCGCACCCCGGGACTTGGTCGCCTCGGCCTCGGCGCCCGCGGCCGCCTTGACCCGGGTCGCCTCGGCCGCCGCCGCCAGCTCGGTCTCCTTCGCCTTGGCCTGGGCCGCCGAGATGCGCGCGTCACGCTCGGCCTCGGCCAGCGTCCGCTTCTCGTAGGCCTTGGCGTCGGCCGGCTTGCGGACGTCCGCCTGGAGCTGCTGCTCCCGCCGGTGCGCCTCCAGTTCGGCGACCCGGGTCTCCTGGACCACGACCTCCTGCCGGGCGGCCGCGTCGGCGAGCGGACCGGCCTGGCGTGCCTGGGCCGCCGCCTTGTCCCGTTCGGCCTGGTAGCCGGCCTGGAGGATCTCGCTGTCCCGGGTCGCCTCCGCCATCCGGGCGAACGACTGCTGCTCCGCCTCGGTGGCGAGACGGTTCGCCTCCGCCTGCGCGATCCGCGCGTCCCGCTGCACGGCCGCCGCGTGCGGCATCGCGAGGTTCCGGATGTACCCCGTCGGGTCCTCGATCTCATGGATCTGCAGGGAGTCCACGATGAGCCCGAGCTTCTCCATCTCCGTGCCGCAGGCGGCCCGGGTCTGCCCGGTGAGCTTGTCCCGGTCGCGGATCATGTCCTCGACCGTCAACCCGCCCACGATGGACCGCAGATGACCGGCGAAGACGTTGTGCACCCGCTCCGACATCATCTTCTGCTGGTCCAGGAAACGACGGCCCGCGTTGGCGATCGACACGAAGTCGTCGCCGACCTTGAAGATGACCACCCCCCGCACCTTCAGCGGAATGCCCTGCTGGGTCACGCAGTCCACCGACAACTCGGTCTCGTTCAGGTCGAGAGAGAGCTTGCGCACCGCCTGCACGCCCGGCAGCACCAGCGTGCCGCGCCCCGTGACGATGCGGAATCCCATCCCCTCTTCGAGGCCTTCGGTCCGGTGCTTCGAACCGGAGATGATGAGCGCCTCGTTCGGCTCGGCCACCCGCCACATCATCTTGAACAGACCGATCAACACGAGCACGGCGAGAACCGCCGCCCCCGCAACGACGCCGACAACCATCGGCATACGCCCCCTTTGCATGGTGCCCTTTCGGCACCGAACGAAGGGAGTGTGCGCCTGTGCGGGCACCGGGTGAAGTCGTCGGCGAATCCTTGTTGCAATCTTGACGCACACGCCCCTCACCTGGGGCTACACCTGCTCAACTGTCGTATGCGGGGGTGACGTAGACCGTCCTCGGCGGCAGGTACTCGACCACCATCACCACTGTGCCGCGCTCGAACCGGCCGGTGCCGTCCGCGGCGTACGCGAGAAAGTGCTCGGCGCCCCCGCGGACCCGCACGATCACCTCGCCGACGAGTCCGGGCCCCACCGTTCCGGTGACCCGCCCCATGAGCCCCACCATCGACGCATCGTCCATGGCCAGAGAGTACGGGCAGGTCAGGCGAGGGGAAAGCGGCAGGCCGTCAGGCGCCCGGGGAGTCCGTGGCCGGGGCCTGCGGCGGGAAGGCCAGACTCCTCGCCCTTCAGGGCGAGGAGCATGTCAAAGCGGTGCCGGTGAGGACGCGCC
>NZ_JBEYFC010000652.1:0-4271 GCF_040634175.1 Streptomyces sp. NPDC007162 | reverse complement strand
GTCGGACTCACCGGGCGTGCCGTAGATCAGATCCAGGTTGACACGACCCCCGGGGTGGGGGTACCGCCCGTCCTGCTGTCGGGGAAGCTGGCCGCGGCCCGCGTCACCGGCGGCACCGGCGCCCGCACCCCTGCCCGCCGGGCCGCCCGGCCGACCGCCGAAGGAGTACGACCGTGACCGCTCGCGAGCTGGACGCCGCTCGCATCACCGACCCGGCACTGCGCGCCGCCTACGCCCACTGCCGCGAACTGAACGCACGGCACGGCCGGACCTACTTCCTCGCCACGCGGCTGCTGCCCCCCGAACGGCGTCCCGCGGTGCACGCCCTGTACGGCTTCGCCCGCTGGGCCGACGACATCGTCGACTCGCTCGAGGACGGCCCCGGCGCCCCCACCGGCGACGAGGCGGCACGGCGGGCTGCCGCGCTCGACCGCCTGACCGACGACCTGACCCGGGGGCTGACGGACGGCCTGGCGGGCGGCCCGAAAAGCGGTCCGGTGGACGACCGGACGGGCGTACGGGACGCCGCGCCCGTGGTCGCCGCCCTCGCCGACACCAGCAGCCGCTATGCCATCGACCGGCGTCACTTCACCGATTTCCTCGCCTCCATGCGCAGCGACCTGACGGTCACCGCGTACGCCGACTACGCGGCGCTGCGCGGGTACATGCACGGCTCGGCGGCGGTGATCGGCCTGCAGATGCTGCCCGTCCTCGGCACCGTGGTGCCCCGCGAGGAGGCCGCCCCGTACGCGGCCGAACTGGGTGTCGCCTTCCAGCTCACGAACTTCCTGCGGGACGTCGGCGAGGACCTCGACCGCGGCCGGGTCTACCTTCCGCAGGACCTGCTCGCCGCGCACGGCGCCGACACCGCACTGCTGCGCCGCTGCCGGCAGGACGGCCGTACCGACCGACGGGTCACGGAGGCCCTGCGCGCCTTCGCCGACCTCGCCCGCGCCGCCTACCGGCGTGCCGCGCCCGGCGTGCCGATGCTCGACCCCGTCGCCCGGCCCTGTATCCGCACGGCGTTCGTGCTCTACGGCGGCATCCTGGACGCCGTCGCCGCCGACGGCTGGGCGGTACTGACCCGCCGCGCCGTGGTCCCCCGCAGACGCCGCGCGCTGGTCGCCGCCGACGGCCTGCTCCGGGTCGCCGCGGCCCGGCTGGCTGCCCGCCGCGAACCCGCCGCCCCCACCCCCTGCGAGGAGGCCGCATGACGTCCGACCGCCCGCCCCGGCGAGCCCGACTGCCCCTGCGACTGCGCCGTGACCCGGTCGCCTGGGAACGCCAGCGACCGACCTGGCGCGAGGCGCGGCCCGCCCTCATCGCCGGCGCCCTCAAGCGGGCGCAGCAGCGGCCCAGCGGCAACTGGTACGTCGTCGGGGCCGCCCGCGACCTCCCCGGGGACCGCCCGCTGGCCCGCACCGTCGCGGGCCAGGAGGTGGTGCTGTGGCGCGACGGCGAGGGCCGTCTCGTCGCGGGCCCCGGCATCTGCCCGCACCTGGGGGCGCCGCTGCGGGACAGCCCGGTGCGGTGCGGCACACTCGTCTGCCACTGGCACGGACTCGCCCTGGACGGCGGGACGTTCGGCGGCTGGGAGCCCTGGCCCGCCTACGACGACGGGGTACTGCTGTGGGTGCGGCTGGACGACGCCGGGGGCGAGGAGCCCCTCCCCCGGCCGCCGGTGCCCGAACGGCCCGCCGCGGCCGGTGCGCTGACCGCCGTGTACGCCGGGCAGGGTGTCTGCGAACCCGCCGACGTGGTCGCGAACCGCCTCGACCCCTGGCACGGGGCCTGGTTCCACCCGTACTCCTTCGTCGACCTCACCGTCGTGGACTCTCCTGGGCGGGACGACGGCGAGGACGTGTTCACGGTCGACGTCTCCTTCAGGCTCGCCGGCCGGCTCGTCGTACCGGTCCGTGCCGTGTTCACCGCCCCGGGCCCGCGCACGGTCGTCATGCGGATCACCGGTGGCGAGGGTGAGGGCTCCGTCGTGGAGACCCATGCCACCCCGCTCGGCCCGGACAGCCTGGGCAGGCCGCGTACCGCGGTGGTGGAGGCGGTCGTCGCCACGTCCGAGCGTCGGGGGTTCGCCGTCGCCCGCCGGACCGCCCCGCTGCTCCGCCCCGTCATGCGCTACGCGGCTGGCCGTCTGTGGCACGACGACCTGGCCTACGCCGAACGGCGCTGGGAGCTGCGCTCCACAGGGCGCTTCCCGGGGTGAGTTCGCGACGGGGCTCCCCCGTTTGACCTTGACACGGTGACAAGGTCTTCACTGCCTCCTCAGGAGGTGGTCCCGATGGCCATGACGAGACAGGACCCGGATGCGACTCAAGCGCTCCGGGGGTTGGAGGACAGTCGCACGTCCGTGCGTGTGCAGGCCGCTCTGGCGGTCGGTACGGCGCCCGACCCGTGCTTCGTCGACAAGCTGGTCGAGCGGTGCGCGATCGAGCCCGACTTCTTCGTCCGTGACATGCTGACCTGGGCGCTGACTCGCCACCCGGTGTCCCTGACGCTCCCCGAGCTGCTCCGCGAGGTCCGCTCGGAGCGTGCCCAGGCACGCAGTCAGGCGCTGCACACGCTGTCCAAGATCGGGGACCGGCAGGTGTGGCCGGCGATCACGCGGGCGGTGTTGTCCGACGCTGACGACGAGGTGGCCAGGAGCGCCTGGCGGGCCGCGGTCGTCCTCGTGCCGGAGGGCGAGGAACCCGGCCTGGCCACGGTGCTGGCGACGCAGCTCGGGCGCGGCGCGCAGGAGACGCAGCTGAGTCTCAGTCAGGCGCTGGTCGCCCTGGGTGAAGTGATCACGCCGACTCTGCGGGTCGCGACGGCGAGCTCCGACCCGCGCGTGCGTGCGCACGCGCTCGCCACGCAACGGCTGCTTCGCGACCCGGACCTCGGATTCGAGTGGGCGATCGAGGAGGCCAGGCAGATCGTGGCCCTCGCCGGGGCGCCCCAGGACGGATGATGAGAACTGTGTTGATCGGTGAGGTGTCGCGACGGTCCGGGGTCAGTGCCCGCATGCTCCGGCACTACGAATCGCTGGGTCTGGTGCGGCCGTCGGGCCGGACGGGCTCTGGTTATCGGGAGTACTCCGGCGACGACGTCCGGCGGATCTTCCACATCGAGAGTCTGCGATCGCTCGGTATGTCGCTGCGGGAGATCGGGCGGGCGCTCGACGATCCCGGGTTCACGCCTTCGGCGCTCGTCGCCGGCCTCATCCGTCAGGCGCGCGACCGCATCGCGGCCGAGACCGAGCTGCTGACGTGCCTCCGCCGCATCGATGCCGCGGAGCCCGCGGGCTGGGAGGACGTCCTCCAGATCGTCGCGCTCCTCCAGGCGCTCGGGGCGAAGAGTGCGAGAGTGCGCCAGCGCGCGGCGCTCTCCTCCGCCGAGGAGGTTCCGGTGCCTGTGGAGGCCCTGGTCGAGGCGGCGCTCAGGGAGACGGAGCCCAACGTCGCCGGCGCCCTTCGCTGGGCGCTGGCGCGGTCCGGCGACGCCACCGCTCCGGCACTGCTCGCGCGGGGCCTCGGCTCACCGGTGGCCGCGGTGCGCGAACGCGCGGTCCGGTCTCTCGCTGAGATACCCGGTGACGAGGCCACCGCGCGGCTGCGCGACGTCCTCGCGGACCCCGACGTGACGGTCCGCGGGCACGCGGCTCTGGCACTCGGGACACGCGGCGTGATCGACGCGGTACCCACGCTCATCGACATGATCGTGGCGGGGCGGAACGACACGGACGCAGCCGACGCGCTGGGCATGCTGGCCGTCGACGCGGTGGCAACGGATCAGATCGCGGCCGAACTGGTGGACCGTCTCGCTCACGGAACCACTGACGCGGCTGCGCGCGGACGGCTGACCCAGGCGCTGGCGGACGTTCCCGGGAACACGGCGTCACGTGCTCTGGCGGAGCTGTCGGATGACGAGGACCGTGCCGTCGCTCTGACCGCGGCGTACCTTCTTCAGCTCCGCGAGGTGCGGTGAGTCGGCGGGTGTCCTCACGGCGACGACGGTCGTGCCGGAGTCTTCGTCTGGTTGAGGTCGCCGATCGTGTTCCACAGCCGCTGCGCCCGTGCTCGGTGCCGGTGCGCCAGGTGAGGGAGGCCCGCGGCGGCGTCCAGGTCGCCGACCAGCTGCCAGCAGGTGGCCTCGTCCTGGCGGTCGCCGTGCCGGTGGAACAGGTCCGCCGCGCGCTCCAGCGCCGGGCTCGCCCGGTCCCGGTCGCGTTGCCCCGCGTACACGCGGCCGACTTCCAGCAGCGTGTACGCGGCGCA
>NZ_JBEYFC010000651.1:0-4277 GCF_040634175.1 Streptomyces sp. NPDC007162 | reverse complement strand
GCTCGGCAGCCTCCAGTTCTGTGCCGCCGTACCGTTGCAGGTGTACAGCTGGAGCTGGGTGCCGTTCGCGGTCGAGGAGTTGGGGTCGTCGAGGCACAGCGTCGACTCGGGGTTCACCAGCGACCCGTCGGAGCCCGGGGTCCACCGCTGAGCGCCGGTGCCGTTGCAGGTCCACAGCTGGACCAGCGTGCCGTCGGTGGTCCCGCTGTGATCGGCGTCCAGGCACT
Source organism: Streptomyces sp. NPDC007162 (assembly GCF_040634175.1). Taxonomy (NCBI): domain Bacteria; kingdom Bacillati; phylum Actinomycetota; class Actinomycetes; order Kitasatosporales; family Streptomycetaceae; genus Streptomyces; species Streptomyces sp. NPDC007162. Next base: position 4,050 of record NZ_JBEYFC010000651.1, on the reverse strand, counting down.
TGCCGAGGGCGCGGACCGTTCCGTCGCCGGCGACGATCCAGTCCTGGGCGTAGGTGTCGTCACACCCCCAGATCTGGACGTGGGTGCCGTCGGAGGTACCGGAGGACGCGTCGTCCACGCACAGGCCGGAGGCCACCGAGGAGGCGAGCGGACCGATCCGCGGCGAGGCCGGCTCCGTCGTGTCCCCCGCGTACGAGGGCGGGGCGGCGGTGGCCGCGGTCGCCCAGGAGGTGTTGGCGGCGGTACCGAGCGTGAAGTCCAGCGTGCCACCGGAGGTGATCGCCGCGGTGGGAGCGTAGGCGTTGTTCCACGCGGCGCCGTTCCACGCCGCGGACTGGACGTAGGGAGCGTTGTCGGCGGCGCCGTTGCCGTTGACCGTCAGCGTCCCGCCGGCCGGCAGGCTGACCACGGCCTGGGCGAACAGGGGTGATCCCAGAGCGAGATCGGAGGTTCCGGGCGTCTCGGGGAACATGCCGAGCGCCGACCACACGTACCAGGCGCTCATCGCGCCGAGATCGTCGTTGCCGTCGGCGAGGCCGCCCGGGGTGTTCGACCAGATCTGGTCCTGTACGGCCCGCACCGTGCCCTGCGTCCTGTAGGGCCGCCCCGTGTAGTCGTACTCCCACGGCAGTTCGATGCTCGGTTCGTTGCCGACCCAGGCATAGCCGTCGGCGCCGGTGTAGCTGCGCAGCACGGTGTCCAGGTAGTGGTTCATCGCGGTGTCGCCGCCCTTGGCGTGCGCCAGGCCGCCGATGTCGAACGGAACCATTCCGGTGTAGATCCACGAGTCGGCCTCGACCATGTCGGTGCCGCTGGTGGGGTCGAAGCCACCGGCCCACGCGCCGCTCGCGTCACGGGGTTCCACGAACCCGGAGGCCGGGTTGAGCACGTTGCGCCAGTCCTGGGCGCGGTTGGCGTACGTCCTGTGGTCCGCGCTGTCGCCGAGTGCCCCGGCCAGCGCGGAGACCGCGAAGTCGGCGGTGTCGTACTCCAGGGTGGTGGCGACCGGGCCGTAGAAGTTGCAGCAGCCGTAACTGCCGTCGTGCGGCAGGTATCCCGGCGAGTTCAGGTAGCCGAGGCCGGGCCGGTCGTTGTTGGCCGTGCTCGCCTGCCTGACCATGTCGGCCAGGGCGGTCGTGGCGTCGAAGTCGCGGGCGCCGAAGGCGTAGTAGTCGGCCAGAACGGCGTCCGCCGGGTCACCGACCATGACGTACGACTCGCCGTTGTTCTCCGACCACTTGGGGAAGATCCCGGTCTGCGTGTAGTCGTCGACCATCGACTGCGCGGTGTCGGAGGCGACCTGCGGAGCGACCAGGGCCTCGAGCTGGGCCTGCGAACGGTAGATGTCCCAGCCGGAGTAGTTCGCGTACACGGCGCCGTGACCGGCGTCCACGGTGTGCGTCTTCCCGTCGAAGCCGTAGTACTGGCCGTTGCTGTCACTGATCACGTTCGGATGCAGCAGGGAGTGGTAGAGCGCGGTGTAGAAGGTCTGCTGCTGCGCGGCGGTCCCGCCGCCGATCCGCACCTTGCCGAGTGCGCCGTTCCACGCGTTCTGTGCGGCGGTACGGGTGGCGTCGAAGTCCCAACCGGAGTTCTCCGCGGCCCGGTTGGCGACGGCGTTCGCGACCGAGACGTAGGAGATGCCGACCTTGGCCTGCACGACCGGGTTGCTCGTGGTGTTGAAGGTGACGTAGCCGTTCGAGGCGGCGGTGGCCGGGGCGGCACTGTCGTGGGTGGACTCGGGACCCGGTGCGCCGGTGTTCCTGCCGTGCAGCACCGGCTTGTTCGGCTTCTCGGCGGCGTTCTTCGACGCCCTGGCCGGTGCCGGGGTGGTGGCGGTGGACGTCTTGACGGCCGAGCTGCCCTGCGAGGAGAACGGCTGGTCGAAGACCATGTCGAAGTAGACGGTGTACGTGTTCGCGGCGCCACAGAAGTGGCCGCTGGTCACCTGGCCGCTCACCTCGGTGCTCGACACCTTGGTGAACTGTGTCGACGTCGCGCCGTTCTGGCTGCCCGTCAACTTGAAGATGAGGTTGGCCTGGCCGGTCGAGGGGAAGGTGAAGCGCGCCATGCCGCTGCGCGTGGTGGTGGTCAGCTCGGTGGTCACCCCGTTGCCGAGCGCGACCTTGTACGACCCGGCGGACGCCGACTCGTTCGTGTGCGAGAACGCGTCCGTGGCGGCGGTGTTCACGGCACCCACCGTGGGCAGCACCGGTACGTCGCCGGCCGCACCGCAGCCGGGGCCGGCGATGTGGGTGAGGCTGAAGCCGGTGATCGACGAGTCGTCGTACTCGTAGCCCCCGCCGTCGGGACGCGACGGGGTGTCCGGGCTCCACTGCACCATGCCGAACGGGACGTCGGCGCCCGGGAAGTCGTCGGCCTGGTTCGAGGTGCCGATGAGCGGGTCGACCAGAGTCGCCGGCGCGGTGACGAGCGCGGCCTCCCCGGCCGCCCACGCGGGTGTGCACAGCCCGGCCGCGGCCAGCGCCGCGGCGGCGAGCAGACCGATCGTCGCTGTTCCGGGAGGTCTCAGCTGTCGTGCCGTCATGGGACTTCTCCTCTCTCGGAGGCGGAGGCGGACAACGTTGTCGGAGCGCGGACGTGAGAGTTGACAACGTTGTCCGACCGTGAAGACAGGGGCTCGGGAGAAACATCCCGTGAAGCTAGCCATGAGGCAGGGGCATGTCAACGATTGGGAGCCCAAGGATGAATCAACTCCCCATCTTTGACGCCGCGTTGACAGTCGGTGGGATCGGCGCGACGGGGAGGGTTCCTGCCGGGTCCCGAGTGCGGAGGCCGTCCCTTGACCAGTTCGTCAGTACCCCGCCCGGAAGCCGGTCTCGTCGAACGCGTACACGCGCTGCAGCCGCTCATCCGGTCGCACGCCCTGCGCGCGGAGCAGGACCGGCGGGTGACCCGCGAGGTCGTCGAGGCTCTCACGGGCGCCGGGCTCCACCGGATGAACGTCCCCCGCCATCACGGGGGTTACCAGACCTCCTTACGGACTCAGGCCGACGCACTGAGCGCCGTCTCCGCCGGGTGCGGGTCGGCCGGGTTCATGGCGTTGATCCAGGCCGGGTGCGCGTTCATCGCGTCCCTGTTCCCCGACGAGGCCCAGGACGAGATCTTCACGGACCCCGATGTACGGGTCGGCGGCACTCTCATCCCGAGTTCGAAAGCCGTTCCCGCGGACGGCGGTTACCTGGTGAGCGGAAACTCTCCTTTCGCGACCGGCTGCCAGGACGCCGACTGGCATCGGCTGACCGCGCCGGCCGACACCGGGGCCGGGCGGCCGGAGATGGTGTGGCTGGCGATCCCCATGACCGATCTCAAGGTGCTGGACGACTGGAACGTCTCCGGTCTGAGCGGGAGCGGCAGCAACACCGTCGTCGCCCAGGATGTGTACGTGCCCGCCCACCGTGTCCTGCCGGTCGGGCCGTTGCTGGCTGGCACGTTCCCGGCACGGCGCAACAGCGCCGACCCCTTCTACCGGATGCCGGTGCTGCTGCTGTTCTGTGTCGGGACGGCCGCGAACGCCCTCGGACTGGGCCGCGCCGCTCTGACGGAGTTCGGGGAGCGCATGCATCAGCGGGGCATCACGTACACCCTCTATGAGCGCCAGCACGAGGCTCCGGTGACGCACCTTCAGCTGGCCGAGGCCACGATGAAGGTCTCCTCCGCGGAACTCATCACCGCCGACTTCGTGGGGCTGATCGAAGCCAGGGCGGCCGACGCAGAGCCCTGGACGGCGCGGGAGCGGGCTCGGATCAGGGCGCAGTGCGGGTATCTGACGCGGTTGTGCAAGGAAGCCGCCGACCTGGTCGGTTCCGCGTCCGGGGCCTCGTCCCTGCACCGGGAGGTGCCGATCCAACGGATCGTCCGGGACCTCAACGCCCTGAGCCTGCACGCGTTCGTCAACCCCGCCGCCAACCTGGAGCTGTACGGCAGGGTGCTGTCGGGGCCGAACCCCTGCAGATTCCGGTCACGCGCGTCATCGAGCACCGCGATCCGCGGTCCCTGCTCGTCGTGTCGTCCCTGCTCGCGGGGTAC